>JBBRSO010000004.1:0-70682 GCA_038245405.1 Bacteroidales bacterium | reverse complement strand
TCTTTCAAACACAAAATTACCCGGCTTTTAGTGATCCGGGTTTTTTTATGCGCAATCCTTTCGGCATTAATTTGTTAAAAATTATTAAATAGTATAGGGTTAAGACCGATTTTTAAGTTGCGATGGATAAATTTTTCATAACTTTCAGTTTCGGTCGTTAAAGAATTTCTAACCTTTACTAACTATCTCTAATATGGGTAAGGTAAATCAAAACAAAAAAACTCCCAAAGACAAACAGCTCTCAAGGCGTAGCTTTTTGGGGACAACAGCCACGGCTGCTGCAGCTTTTACAATTATTCCACGTTTTGTCCTCGGGGGCAAAGGATACACAGCGCCCAGTGATCTGATTAATGTTGCAGGCATTGGTGTAGGCAGCCAGGGTGGCGGCGATATTCAACAGATATGTACACCGGATGTACCGATAGTAAGGCCTAACAGGAATAGTAATGGTACTCCTATGACCGAGGAACAGATGGCAGCTCGTCAGGCAAGAATGAATGGGATGAGAAGAAGCGCGCCCGCAGGTACCAACACGAATGCAGCTGTACAGATGGGAGATGCCGGCACAAAAACAATTAAGCTTGCAAACATCTATGCAATTTGTGATGTGGACCAAGGTTATGCCGGTCATATTATTAAGGGATATCCAAAGGCAAAGGTTTACAGCGACTGGAGAGAAATGCTGGATAAAGAGAAATCAATTGATGCAGTTGTAATCGGTACACCCGATCATAACCACGCAATGATAGCCGCTGCATTTATGCGTGCAAAAAAACACGTTTACCTCGAGAAACCAATGGCAAAAACAATCGTAGAGGTTCGTAAACTGGCAGCTCTTGCAAAAGAGATGAATGTGGTAACGCAAATGGGAAACCAGGGACATGCTACCGAAGGTACAAGGAGAACGGTTGAGTTCATACAGTCAGGAGTAATTGGTAAGGTAAGAGACGTACAGCTTTCAACAAACCGTCCGATGGGCTTCTGGCCACAAGGTGATATGAAAAGACCCGATGGAGTTGCAATACCTGCCGGCCTGAAATATGATGTATGGTTAGGCCCGGCTCCGGAGAAACCTTATAATCCTGAAACACTCCATTTTAACTGGAGAGGATTATGGGATTATGGAACAGGTGCAATGGGCGACATGGGTGCTCATATTTTTGATGCCCCCATATGGGCTCTTAACCTTGGCATGCCAACTAAAATACAGGCATCCAGCAGTCCTTTCAGCACAGATTATATGCCGCTTTGCGAAGTGATTACATATGAGTTTCCTGCACGCGGCGACATGCCGGCAGTAAAAGTTACCTGGTGCGATGGTGGGCTAAGGCCTCCACGTCCCGACGGTCTGGAGGCAGGGCGCGCTATGAAAGATGCTACTTACTATGGTGAGAAAGGTATTATTACTCATGCAAGTCATGGTGCAATGCCAGAACTTATTCCCGGTAACGAGAACTTCAAAGGACCTGATGCATGGCTGCCTCGTACAGGTAACATTTTTGAGGACTTTATTGGTGCTATCAAGAATGGTAAGAAATCGTGCAACGATTTTTCCATCTCATCAAAGCTTACAGAAATTATGTTGTTAACCAATATAGCTGTAAAACATCAGAGGGATAAAATTACACTTGAATATGACGCTGCCAACATGAAGATAACCAATCTTCCTGCTGCAAACAGCATGTTTGAGTATGAATACAGAAAAGGTTGGACACTTTAATCAAAAAGAATAAAAATAAAATAATATGGAAAACGAAAACAAATCAAAAAGGAATTTTTCCAGGCGTAAATTTCTGGGAAGTACTGCAACTGTAGCAGCTTTATCGATGATGCCGATAAGCCTGTTCAGTAAAAACTCAGAAGCATCGATGCCTAAAGCTGGAAAAGATTCCGGTTCAAAATTCGGTGGTGTACAGATTGGTGCAATTACATACAGCTGGCGTGACCAGCCAGGAGGCATTGAGAATATTATTAAATATTGTAAAGAAGCTGGCATTAGCTCAATCGAGCTGATGAGTGGTGATCTGGAACAATATCTTGGAGCACCTAAAAATCCTATGGCAAGGATGTTTGGTCCACCACCACCTCCTCCTCCTCCAAAGCCAGCAGAAGCAGCCACCGGAGCACCGGCCGCAGCACCAGAACCAGCTCCTCAGCAATTCAGACGTCCTGAACTCACTGAAGAACAAAAAGCCGCAGTAGCGAAATATAATGCAGATTTGAAGGCCTGGCGTCTTGCCCTGCCAATGTCAAAATTCACCGAGGCTCGTAAATTGTTTGATGATGCCGGTATTTCAATACATATCGTAAAATTCTCGCCTGCAAGATGGTCAGATGAAGAGATCGATTATGCCTTCAAAGCAGCCAAAGCAATGGGTGCCAAGGGTGTGTCGGAAGAAATAGGAATGGAATCAGTTAAGAAACTCGCTCCATTTGCTGAAAAAAATGGTATGTATGCCATATTCCACCAGCACATGCAGTTTGCAACACCGGGTTTCAACTATGAACAGTTTATGGCTATATCACCTGCTGTGAAGTTTAACTTTGACTCAGGTCATTTCTTTGGATCGACAGGAATTAACCCAACTACAATGATCGAAAAATATCACGATCGTATTGTAAGTATTCATATTAAGGATAAAACCGGACCAAAAACCGAGCCAGCAAATACAAATCAGGTTTGGGGTCAGGGTGAATGTCCTCTTTATGATATTCTCCTGTTGATAAAGCAAAAAGGATGGCCGATCTTCTGCGATGTTGAGCTTGAGTATGATGTTAAACCATGGTCAAATTCCGTTAAGGAAGTTAAAACATGTGTTGCATATGCACGACAGATCCTGATGTAGGACCTATCATACTATAAACTTTAAAGCCCGGACGCTGATTGTGTCCGGGCTTTTTCGTGCAAACTGTAAATTGTTTAAAGAAAGATGCTGAATCTCACTTCTAATTGCAGATTATTCATCCTTTCATTCACCGCATCGGCGTAATGTGTATGGCTATAGATATAGCTCAGGCAAGGCTCAAGGGAAACCTTCTCGTTAAGAAAAAATGCATAACCCACACCTGGGGTTATAGAGTAACTTCTTTGCCTGGAATTGTTGGAACCCAGTCCATTAAATATTACGAAATTTGTTTCTCCCTTCACAAATATCCCGTTATTGAAATAATACCTGGCCCATGGACCCAGACCCAGAGTATAATATTTGTTCAGCCCCTGTTTATAGTACGACACAGTTAAATTCCCCCCGATAGCCAGATTGTCGATTATGAAATAGCCAACCCCGGGACTCAGGTTTAAAGAAAAAAGTGAAGTTTTGGTAAGACTTGTACCAGTGGTTGTTTCGCTATGATAAGACTGGATAGTACCGCTCCCTGAAAGAATTATATTTCCTTCAGTTATGGGTTTTTTTTCTTGTGAATATGAATTTATTGACAACATCAACAGCAGAAGGAAAATTAGTTTTTTCATAACTTCCGTATTTATTAGCTACTTCTTCATTTAATTACTATGAAAGTTCAGCAATTTATAAATAAAAAATAAAATTAATGATCTTAAAACCTGACTTTAAAACCGGCACCGTTTGCAGAAATATATCCATTGAATTTAACAATCCGGGCTTCGATTGTTATATGTCTTTCTTTTACCCTTCCAAATGTCCATAGAGGAATTCCGACTGCCATTAAACCAAGGCCTCCAAACATAATATTCAGGTATGTATTTGCCTTACCTACATTAGGTTCTTCAATGTCGCGATGGTTATAAGTTTTCCAATAAAGATAGTTCCCGGTAAACAGTGTTGCACCACCAAGAACAGTTAGAACGGTGCCTGCTTTTTCCATATTCTGATATTTGACAATGGCTTTCCCGAATACCAGGGAGTTATTTGTCTGTGCAATTAATGAAATGGAAAGGATGGAAATAACTAAAACGAGAAGCAGAGTTTTCATACTGTCGGTACTTAGATCAGGCTATCTTTCTTTCCAAAGATAGAAATTAATAAAGATCTTTTTAAATCCTAACCGAAAAACCACTTCTCCCGGTATAAGACAGCTGAACTAATAGTGTTTTTCGGATGTTCTAATTCAGCCGGTAGATCCGATTCCGTCACAGTGTTAAATGATTATAAATTCAGATAAAATTTTATATCTGTCGATTGGGTTTTATCGAGAATAGGCAAAGCCGGTAAGACAAAAAGATTTACAGGAGCTTTTTCAACTGCACCCCAATATGAAGTACGGATAAATTTGTAGCCGTTCCGCTTTACTGCTGTTATTATTTCTTCGTCACCTTCTCCGTCACCGAAAGGAAGAGAAAGGGCATTGACAACCTGTCCTACATGACTTTCAATGATCCTTTTTGATTCACCCAGTTCGTAATCGAGGAAAGAATTGTATTCAGCATCGGTACTGAATTCTTCCTTGCGCTGCAAAAGAAATTGATGCGAAAATGAATGAGAACCGAAGATAAAAGATCTCTCACTTCCGGGGTACATGTATCGACTCATAAGTTCAACATCTTTCCATTCGAGAAATGAATCATGCCCTATCATATCAGCAATTATAAAAAATGTTGCTCTCATCTTATATTGAAGAAGAAGAGGAACAGCGAGGGTATACCATGAGTGATCACCATCGTCGAATGTAATCACAACGGAATTTTCTGAGGGCATTTTACCGCTTGCAGCAATTTTTTCAATATCATCAAAGGATATTACCTTTATTCCATTTGCCAACAGGCATTTCAGATCCGATTCAAAATCTTTAACGCTTCTTTCATACAGGTTTGTTGGCTCACCGCTTACAAGTCGGTGATACATAAGAATAAGTATCCTGCCTTCGCCTGAGGGTACAGGTTCTTTAGGCTTGACGCAGGCTACCGCAGTAATTAGAATAATTATGAAGAGTAAAAGTTTTCTTGTCATCGTCCAACCAGATAATACTCAGCAAATATATCGATTAAAGAATCCGGTAAGTATTTTGAGAGAAATCTTTTGATGAATAAATTTTATCAGAAATATTTAAATGTGAGTCATCCTATAACCTGCCAAGTTAACTAACGGACCAAAACCAGCCCAGATTCTACAATGGATTGAAATTATTACTCATCACAACACCTGTTATTGTGATTCGGTTAGGGTATCTAAGATCAACGTTATATTCTTTTTAACAAGTCCTCAGAACATTTTAATTAATTTTTAATCAGGCTGATTGATTAAATCCATATTTTCACCTTACCAAACCTAACTAAGCAACCATGAAAAAATTAACCAGCGTCTTGTTTATAGCTATCATTGCGTTTTCTTGTAAATCTGAACAAAATAGAGTCAAATCAGACCTTGAATTAGCCAACATAAAGAGTAACGTTTGGAAAATAGACAAGACACTTCATGATGCCAATGGTGGATGTGTTTGTCCTGCTGCCACCAAGACCGAGTGTAATCAATCCAAATACATCTATAATAAGAATGGCAACATAATCGAATCAAACACTATCGATGAAGATGGGAACGTTTCTGTTAATTCAAAATATGTTTATAACAAGCGTGGTATGTGTACAGAAATAGATAAGTATTCCGGAGAAAAATTAGTGGGTAAGGAAGTACCAGTTCTTCTGGATGGGAAATTAGTCGGGTACAAAATATATAATGAAAAAGGGGATATTGAAACGACATGCGAATACATTTATTCTGGTGAGGAAATATCCGTTGAAACGACACTTAATAATAATGGAGAAGTTATCAGTCAAACGCTAAATGAATATCAGAATGGACAACTTTTATTGCAGACCGAAAAGGATGGCAAAGGTGACATAAAAACTAAGACCAGATTCATTAGAAATAGCAGTAACGATATAATCGAATACTATACTACCGTTTCCAATGAGAATAATGAGTTTAAAATCAAATTTGAGTACGAATACGATAGTGCAGGTAACTGGACAAAACGAACACAATACTATAATGGTCAG
This sequence comes from Bacteroidales bacterium, assembly GCA_038245405.1. Taxonomy (GTDB): domain Bacteria; phylum Bacteroidota; class Bacteroidia; order Bacteroidales; family VadinHA17; genus LD21. Next base: position 64,711 of record JBBRSO010000004.1, on the reverse strand, counting down.
ATTGCGACAATCGTTTTAAGAAACATTGAGTATTTTAATGTTTAACCATTAGTCAAATCAATCGTGAATACGTAAACAGAATTTATAGGATTTGTTATAATTCCCCGATAAATCGCGGCAGGCTGTTCCGGTTCACCGTTTCACACCCACCTTTTGTTTTTTATCTTTTGTTTTTTATCTTATTCTTATGTATATTTGATAGTGGTTTTCTAATGTGCTAGTAAACTCATTATTATGTTAGTAAGAACATTTGCCAGTGCTGTAACTGGTATTGATGCAGTTACCGTGACTATTGAAGTTAACGAGTCGCGCGGTGTGCAGTTTTTTCTCGTAGGTCTTCCTGATAGTGCTGTTAAAGAAAGTCAGCACAGAATTGCTTCGGCTCTCCTTGCACTCGATTTTCACTGGCCAGGTAAGCAGATTGTCATAAATATGGCCCCGGCTGATATCAGAAAGGAAGGTTCCTCGTATGATCTTCCACTGGCAATGGGTGTACTTGCAGCCGATGAGAAAGTGGCATGCGGTCAGATGGAATCATATGTGATGATGGGCGAGCTTTCGCTCGACGGTACCCTCCAGCCGATCAAAGGTGTTCTTCCGATAGCCCTGCGTGCCAGGGATGAAGGGTTCAAAGGGTTTATCGTCCCCATGAAGAACGCAAGGGAGGCAGCTGTTGTAGAAGGACTGGATGTATATGGGATGGAAAACATTAGAGAAGTAGTAGACTTCTTCAATGGCATTAAAAAATTCAGTCCTGTAAAGGTTGATCTTCATGAGATTTTCAACTCTGAAGCAAACAAATATGATGTCGACTTTTCAGATGTAAGAGGTCAGGAGAATGTTAAAAGAGCCCTGGAGGTGGCAGCTGCCGGGGGACATAATATTATCATGATCGGTCCCCCCGGTGCCGGCAAAACCATGCTGGCAAAGCGTTTGCCTACTATAATTCCTCCCTTAACCCTTGAGGAAGCACTGGAAACAACTAAGATACATTCGGTAGCAGGTAAGATCGATCACCACACGGCCCTGATGACAAAACGCCCTTTCAGGAGTCCCCACCATACTATTTCTGATGTCGCTCTTGTTGGTGGTGGTACATTTCCTCAACCGGGAGAAATCTCCCTTGGACACAATGGCGTATTGTTTCTCGATGAGCTTCCTGAGTTCAAACGAACTGTCCTGGAAGTTATGAGGCAACCACTCGAAGACAGGGTAATAACAATTTCACGAGCAAAATCAAGCGTGGATTATCCGGCTTCATTCATGCTTGTAGCCAGTATGAATCCCTGTCCTTGCGGGTTTCATAATCATCCTGAAAAGGAATGTATGTGCTCACCAGGAATGGTTCAGAAATACCTCAACAGGATATCCGGACCATTGCTTGACCGTATTGATATCCATATAGAAGTTGTTCCGGTTAATTATGATAAACTCTCAGATGCTGGAAAAGTTGAACATTCTGCCGAAGTACGCGAAAGAGTTGTAAAGGCAAGAGCCATACAAGCTAAGAGATTTGAGAATGTTAAGGGTGTTTATTCCAATGCCCAGATGTCGTCATCGATGCAGCGGAGATATTGCCAGCTCGATGAGGCGGGAGGGAAACTGCTTAAGACAGCGATGGATATAAGAGGATTATCGGCAAGGGCCTATGACAGGATCCTAAAGGTTGCAAGGACCATAGCAGATCTGGGTGATTCTGAGAATATAACGGCTGAACATATCTCTGAAGCTATTAATTACAGGAATCTGGATAGGGAGGGGTGGGCTGGCTAAGCTACAGCTGTAACGGAAACGTCTTTTCCTTAGGATCCTCAAGAAGAGATGCTACTGCATTCAGGAATTCTTTCTGGACAAGTGGTTTCTGAAAAACCATGTTAGCGCCTAGAAGTTTGGCACCAGGCAGATAACCGTCGGGACTGATCCTTCCTCCACCTGAAATTGCAATAATCTTCAAATCAGGATGCATCCTCCTGAGCTCAAATATGGTCTCCAGCCCTTCTTTTTCAGGCATGATGATATCGGTGATAACCATGTCGGGCTTGTCTCTTTCAAAGAGTCGCATTCCTTCTTTTCCATTTGAAGCAACAATAACCTCATATCCCGCCTTCTCAAGCATCTTCTTTATCATGAGTAGTATTGAAGGTTCATCATCAAGTACCAGAATTTTTGACATAAACTAATGAATTTTAATTTTTTGGTTATCGAGTACGCGTCTGATTACTTTGCTGAAATCATCAAGGATCATTGGTTTTAATATGACTTCGGATATTCCCCTTTCATATAACACCTCATCCGACAAATTGTCCGAATATCCAGTGATAATTATTACTTTAAGGTCAGGTTTTATCTCCAGCATCCTTGATGCCAGATCAGTACCCGCTATGTTCGGCATATTCTGATCAGTCACCAGAAGAGCAAAGCGGTCAGGGTTGGCTTTAAACTCATTAAGAGCCGAGATGCTATTACTTGAAATAGTGACTTTATAACCGAGATTTTCGAGCATCTTCTTTCCCATAAAGGTTATTTCAGGCTCATCATCGACAAAAAGTATGTGCTCAACACCTTTTACCAGGGTCTTATTTGCTTTGTCCGACTCTACAAGATCTCCTTCATACCTGGGAAGATAGATCATGAAGGTTGTTCCTTTTCCGGGCGTACTGTCAACAACTATTGCGCCACCGTAATTGCTGATAATTCCATGTACCACAGACAGACCTAATCCCGATCCCGACCCGACTTCTTTCCGCGTGAAGAATGGTTCAAATATTCTTTCTTTGGTCTTCAGATCCATTCCATGACCAGTATCAGAGATTGTAAGACGGATATAATATCCCTTTTTCATATTCGGGATTTTATCGGCCATCTTCTGGTCAATTTTTGCTGTGTCGAGGCTCACTTCCAGGGTGCCGCCTGTTTTTATCATTGCATGGCTGGCATTTGTGCACAGATTCATCACAATCTGGTGGATGTGAATAGGATCAGCAAGCACTGTCCCGATCTTCTGGTCGAAACGTTGTATAAATTCCACTCCGGGAGGGAAGGAAGCTTTAATCAGATTAAGAGCTTCAATAACAATTGGCTGGAGCCTGATTGGCTTATTGGTAAAATCTACTTCCCTGCTGAATGTGAGAACCTGCTGCACAAGGTCTTTTCCCCTGTGGGCAGCGTTGTTAATCTGTTCCAGATCGAACCGCAGATTACTATCTTCAGGAAGTTCTTCCAGGGCCATATCAGTATACCCGAGAATGGGAGTAAGTATGTTGTTAAAATCGTGCGCGATACCGCCGGCTAATGTTCCAATAGTCTCCATCTTCTGGAGCTGATATAACTGTTTTTCAAGTTCAGCTCTCTCTCTTTCAAATTTCTGCCGGATCTCAATTTCTTTCTTCAGATCCTGGTTTGTATCGGAAAGCTCCTGTGTACGGTCAATCACTCTTTTTTCGAGCGCGTTATTGGCGATTTTTACATTCTCCTTCTCCTTTTCCAGCAAAATCCTCATATAGAACTCATTCCTTGTTGACAGTTCAAGAAAATAACTTATAAACATTCCGATTATGTTGGCACCTATAAAAAAGTAGTTATTTGCTACAAGGATGTTAAATGGGGTATCCGACAGCCATATTGCGGAAATCTCATATGAAACAACGATTGACCATCCGGCTATCATTGCAAAAATGAATCTTGCCCTTATAAAAGTATAACCAAAGATGAAAATAAGGATAAGTCCTGCATAGTAGGAATAATTACCTATTCTTGCAGCAAAAACGATCATTACTATGATCCCGAAACCGGTGATGAACATGATGCAGGCTATGACAAACTGCATATATTTCTTGAATAATTTGGAATATGTGAAGATGAAGACAGCTACCAGCACAGGGAATACTACACCAAATCTTATAAACCAGAAGATTGTTTTAAGCTCAGGTACAACAACACTATCGAGAAATGCAAAAGCGCCGTAAAATACCATCGAGAGTACCAGTGAAAATCTGAAAGGATTAAGTGATTTCAGAAAATAATCATCCTCGTATGCTTTTTCATAAACTGCTGATTTATCTTTAAAAGTCAGTGTCAGATAATTCACTGAAAATGCCTCCTGATTTGTTGACGGAAGTCCAAGAAGACTGGTTCCCACATTATGTAAAATACTCATCAGGAAGCGTATTAATAATTAATTCAGTTAGCCGGTTTTGTTTTCCTGACCTTAAGAAAAAGATTAATTCCAAGGGGTTCCTTATCAACGATTACCAGTTCCTTATCAACGTTAGCATCTAAGGCGATCCTGTACAGATCTGATTCCGTTCTCAGGTTCAGATACCAGTCGGACAACACCTCCATGAGCCTCTTTGTCGGATTCCTGGTGCTAAAATTGCTTATAACCATCTCTCCGTCTTCTGCCAGGCAATTGATGTATTTCCTTATAAGAAAAGTAAAATGTTTGTCTTTAAAATAATCAAATAAACCCGCACTCCAAATCAGGTCATATAGTTTATAGGAATTATAACGTAGTGCATTAATCTTGTTGTAGGTTATCTGACCTTCAAACTGCTTGTTTTTTGCCATTGAAAAATCTATTGCAGCCTGATCGAAATCTATAAGATCGATATTGATATTATTTCCTCCTGAGAAACTTGACATGAACTCGTAGACATCAGTTGCAGGGCCAGAGCCAAGGATAAGGACTTTGGCATTCTCTTTTTTCTCTGCGAGATTTCTGCAGTATTCTATGAAAAAATCTTTCCTGTTTCTTACTGCATTAGCTCCCGGCTGATTCTGAAAAAACAGATCCCAGTTTTTATATTTTTCATCCTCATTTATATCGAACCTGTAAATCTTATCGATAAGGTTAAAATCGCCAGGATAGCCAAATGGTTTCACAAATCCGTGGCCAATAAGTGTATTTGCGTTAAGTGCCGGTCTGATTATTTCCCTGAAATTATCAACCTCTTCGGGAACCAGACTATTAACTATCGATGTAAATCTTTCATAATCATGCAGGTCAGGTCCACCCTTCTTCACGAGATATTCCAGAAAGGTGGTTGAGTTCTCTTCACTTTTAGTTGAATGGCTAAGGGATTTGTAATTCATAGAGATTTAATAAAATGCGTTTATACCGTAGTTGAATACCCTGATTAAGATATTTAATATATTTTCAAACCGGATATTTATCATACCCAGTTGATTTACAATCGTTCTTGTTTTAAATCTCCTTCAATTAATGACTTTCCTCCAAACAAAGATCTCCTGACATGATCACTATACTGTTTTCCGGAAATAAAGTTACATAAATCGTTTGTTATTTTTCCCCAATTAGTAACAAGTATATTGAATTTTTTTTATTTGTGCAATTACATAAGACTCAAGTTCGTCCTTTTCGATATTCTTTATATTACCGAAAGAATATTCTCTTCCCAGCATCTGATATTTTTCTCTTGCCAGGGTATTTGGTCCTGACTCCATTGCCGTCGTGTATTGAAAATCTTTGAATATTGAAAACTGTCAACATGGTAAATAGCTATTCAATAATATGTTATCAAGAAAATCAAAAATCAGTCAAGTTGCAGGCCTCTAAATATAGACATAAATTCGTTGCTTTATTGACCATAGATACTTATCAAACGGCTTTCACTCAAAAATTATTGGGTTAGTATTCAAAATGTACTAATTTTGGCATCTCAATAACTTACCTATACTCAATGCTGTATGGATCTTACCCGCAGAGTTCGAGATAAAATGATGAAGGACCGTCTCATGTTTGTTTACAGAGGCATAGTTACAAACGAAAACTCAGTTCCTCTTCTTACGCTGCTTGAAAAGGAAATGGAGGATTCGGAATTCGGGTTTGTTGGAAGGAAAAGATTAGTCATGTTTGTTCTGGAGAGTCTGCAGAACGTTTCAAGGCACAGCGATCATAACAAGCATCAGAGCATGTCAATTGTGTTGTATTCAAAGACGGAATCGGGCTATACCGTCACTACAGGTAATGTACTTCCGGTAAGCCAGATAGATGATCTCAGGAAAAAGCTTGACGAAATTAATAACCTTCAGCCTGATGAGATCAGGAAGGTTTACAGAGAGATGCTGGTGAAAGCTGAGTTCAACGATACTGGTGGAGCTGGTCTGGGCCTTATTGAGATGGCAAAAAAAACCGGTAATAAGCTTGATTATGATTTTGTTAACATCGATGACGATTATTCCTATTTTGTACTGAGTAAGACTGTCAATTCAATGGGAGTGGGCATGCACACCCCGCACGAAAGAACTTTTGCAGGCAAATCAGTTTCTCAGATCGAAAGATTAATGGCAGAGGACAATGTTTATCTTGTCTGGTCAGGGCACTTCTCCGATGATGTGGAAAAAGAATTTCTCTCATTTACAGAAACAAAGCTAACTGAAGAAGATGTTGAATTAAATCTCAGAAGGAGGGTAGTTGGAATACTGGTTGAAATTCTTCAAAATTTAGCAAAATACAGTCCGGGTAAAGAATCTGAAAAAAGTTATGGTATGCCTGTTGCCATGATCAGAATGGACGATGATGTTTATTCTATTACCACTGGTAACCTGATACAGAATGAAAATGTTGATCTTCTGAAGTTTAAATTAGATGCCGTAAACGAAAACGATAAGATAAGATTAAAAGAAATGTTCAGAGATTCCATTTCGAAGCAGACGATTAAAACTGAAAGTACAGGCAATCTGGGATTGATAGATATGGCCAGGAAATCGGGAAGTAAACTGGAATATCAATTTGAACAGGTTAACAGCCTATATTCTTATTATACACTTACTGTAAAGATTGCTGATTAGGTTATCACTCTGAAAGTAAGTTCCTTCCCATCCCATTCTGCATAACTTCCATTTTTTATCCAGTCGCCAAGAAATATTATTTCAGATTGAGGCGTCATTTTTATTGTCATAGCGAGATGGCGATGACCGAAAATAAAATAATCTATTCTTTCATTTTTCAGGATCGATTTTGCGTACCTCATCAGGTCCTCCTTGTCTTCTCCCAGATATTCTTTTGTTATCCCTTTTCCCAAACGGGAGCTAAGTGACCATTTATGACCGATTCCGAGCCCAATTGATGGATGCATTGCAGAATACATAACTTGCAGGGGTTTGTTTCTGAATATTGCCAGAAGTATTTTATATCCCTTGCTGTTTGTGCCTAATCCTTCACCATGGGCAAGATGAAATCTTTTCCCGTTAAAAACAGCAGTTAGCGGTTGTTTATGGATTATCATACTACATTCATCTGACAGATAGTTGCCCACCCACATGTCGTGATTCCCTGTAAAGAAATGAACTGGAATGCCGGAATCTGTAATTTCGGAGATTGTTCCCAAAAATCTTGTGAAACCTCGGGGCACTACTTTTTTATATTCCCACCAGAAATCGAAGATATCACCAAGCAGGTATATTTCTTTAGCGTCAGGTGCAGCGGTATTCAGCCAGGCCACTACCTTTTTTTCTCTTTCAAGGGGAGGAGAACCTGTGGGGAGACCAAGATGAAAATCAGAAGCAAAATATATTTTTCCTGTTTCGGTCAAGGGTTGGATCTATTTATTAAAAAGCTGATCGAGTTTAATTTGAAGCGCTCTGCCGTGAAGGTCTGAAGCCATAATATTACTTTCCTTATCAAAAAAGTAATTAGCAGGCAGACTTTTAACATTAAACAAAATAGCATTTTTGGGATCCCTTGGGTCATCTTCCCTTGTGCTGATCCAAGGAAGCTCATCAAATTTGACTGCTGCTTTCCATCTGGCTTCATTCTCATCGAGGTTGACCTGATAAATTTCAAATCCTTTTTTGTTGTACAGCTTGTAATATTGTTTCAGTTGTAGATTTTCCGCCAGGCATTCTTTGGAATTCACCGACCAAAAAGTAAGTAATACATATTTGCCTTTAAGCGATGACAAAGCAATACGTTCACCATTAATGTTTTTCAGTACAGGATCGAGGTTTGTTTTAGGAATATCTTTTGCGATCTCCTGAATCTTCGACACATACAGCTGGTTCATTTCTTTTTCAAAGTCGCGTGCCAGTGCCTGTACCTGTTTTGAATTCGGGTAATGGAGCCGGAGTGAATCGGTTACTATTTTAAGGTACTGGAGGTCATGAGGATCATATAAAACATACGTATCGGGGTTTATTCTCTGGTATAGCGCCTTAATTGAAGCCAGAGAGTTGATATTATTAATTATGAATTCAATGTTTTTTCTGCGCTGAGCTTTAATAACACCTGTATACTCTGTCTGTAATGCAGGGCCTTTTGTGTCAAATCCGGCTTCTTCAGAAGCTTTTGAGTAAAGAGCACTGAGTGAATCAAGCTTTATTTTTGTTTCAGCCAGATCGTCATCAAGTTTCTGAAGCTTCTCTGTTTCAGGAGATCCTTTGATTATATAATTGTCGTAGAGATTTTTGCCATTAAATGTAATGTGAATTTTCTCACCGGGTTTTGCAAGAAGAGTGATAAAATCGGAGGTATTAAATCCAAGCTGGTAAAAATCAGCTTCTTTGGCTTTTACTTTAAACTGGAATGATCCGTTTTTATTGATTTTTGCCGAGTCGATAAATACCGGTGTATTAACCTCCACCCTGTTGAGAAAAATATACTTTGCTTTTGAATCTTTGATAACACCGCTGACACTGAATTTTGTTTTGTCGTTACATCCTGCAAGCAACAGTACCAGAGACAGGAGAAATAGAATTCGTTTCATTAAGATTTTCTTTTCCAGTTGATTACTTAAATATTTCAGCAAGTTTATTTTGAAGGTTCTCTCCTCTGAGATTTGATGCTATAATATGTCCCTCTTTGTCGAGTAGATAATTTGTCGGTATTGATTCAATTTTATACAGAGGTACCACTGAAGAATTCCAGTATTTTATATCACTCACATGAATCCATTTTTCAAGATGATCTTCTTTGATTCCATTCATCCAGGCCTCTCTTGTCTTGTCGAGTGATACCTGATATATCTGGAATCCCCTTTTGTGATATTTATTATAAGCATTTACCAGGTTTGGATTTTCTTTTCTGCACGGACCGCACCATGATGCCCAGAAATCAAGAAGGACGATTGAGCCTCTTGTAGAAGAAAGTTTTACTGTATCTCCTTCAGGCGTAGGGAGCGTAATTTCGGCTGCAAGTGTACCGGAAATAGCTTCCACTGCATCAGGCGTAGTCCCTTTCATTTTTGCGGCAATCTCTTTAACTTGTTCATGAAGACCTGCTACAGGCTCGTATGTTGGATACATGCTGAACATAGAAGAGTCAACCTTTAAAAAATATTTCATGTCCTTTGAAGGATTCATGATGTATACGCTTGGTGCAACCTGTTGATATAAAGCCACCAGGCTGACCAGCGAATTGATATTATCATCAATATATTTTTTGGTATACAAGTTTATCTCGTTGAGATAAGACTGAGCCATGCTATCGAGTGATTGAACCAATTCCGGGAGCCCGGGCTTATCTGCATTCTGTGTATATATCGAATTCAGACCGGTAAGCTTTTTTATTGTCGCCCGAAGCGTCTTGTTATACTCCGACATAAGAAGGGTACCTTTGGATCCTTCAGTTGAAATAGGAATACCTAGTGAATCATTTTGCAATTTCAGATTTACTTTTTCGCCGGGCTCAACAAGCAAAGTCAGGAAATTAGCATTTGTTTTTTTCAGGAGATAGAATGATGGTTGTTTCAACTCTTTGCTGAAAGAAAATTCACCATTCGACGTAATCTTAACTGAATCAATTGCTTTGAGTTGATTTGATTTTAATTCATCAAGATATATATATGTGCCGACTGCAGGGTTTACTATAGTACCTGAAATCTTTGCTGTATTCTTTTTGCATGCAACAAAGGCCAATGCTATAAAGAGTAAGAAAAAAAGCTTTTTGCTCATCAAGTAAATTGTTAATTGATAATTATTTTCAAGATTGAAATGCAAAGTTATTCTTTTTTTAATCCGTCAATACTTTTAAGAATTTTTATTAATTTTCCATCTGGGTTCCGATGATTTGTAGCCTTCAATTATTATTCTTACATTACATAGTTTTTCATTGATAATTCAAATTGTAAGTATATGAGTTATATTAAGTTCGAAAAAGAACAGGCGGTTAACCTTGAGTATTCACTGTCAAGAGAAATTTTAAGGACAAACAGAGCAGGATCATATTCATCAACAACAATTGTCGGTTGCAATACCAGAAAATACCATGGGTTACTGGTTTGCCCTGTCGATGCTCTTGGAGGTGAGAGGTTTGTTTTACTTTCTGCACTCGATGTCACGGTAGTTAACAAGGATAAGCGATTTAATACTGGTATCAGAAAATATAAGGGCGATTATTTTAGCCCGAAGGGACATAAATATATTGAGGATTTTGATGCTGAAAACATACCTTCGAGAATTTACAGAGTCGGCAATGTGATCTTTAAGCAGGAAAGTCTTTTTTGCCATTACGAGGAACAGTTGCTTATGAGGATTACAATTCTTGACGCCAGCGAACCGATGACACTACATTTTCGCCCCTTTCTGGCATTCAGAAATATTCATGAGCTCACTCATGCCAATATGTATGCAAATACAAAGGTTGATTTCATTGAGAACGGTATAAGATCGAAAATGTACGAGGGATTTCCTTCTCTTAATATGCAATTTTCAACAGCTGTGGAGATTGTATCGGTTCCAGACTGGTATCTGGGTGTTGAATATATTGAAGAACAAAAGAGAGGATATGATTTTACCGAAGATCTTTTCACTCCTGGCTTTTTTGAACTCAAAGCAAAAAAAGGAGATGTAATTGTTTTTTCTGCCTCAACGAAGGAGGAAAAGACAGCGGGTCTGAAACAAAAATTTACCAGAACTGTTTCAGGAAAGTTCCTGCGTGATAGCTTTTTAAGCTGTCTCAAGAATGCAGCACAGCAGTTCGTTGAAAAAAGAGGTGGCAAGACGCTTATTATTGCAGGATATCCCTGGTTTGGATCATGGGGAAGGGATACATTTATTGCTCTTCCTGGGTTAGCGCTGGCCAGGCATAGATTAGTACTTTACAGGGAAGTGCTCGACACGCAGGTTAACAAAATTAAAGATGGATTGTTTCCAAATATGGGTAACGATGCTAACCCGGCATTTAACTCTGTAGATGCTCCTCTTTGGTTTTTCTGGGCTATTCAGCAATATAAGGAACATGGCGGCACCGATGGTTGGGAAAAATATGGGGAGGCAGCTAAATCAGTACTGGAAGCATTTAAGAATGGCACCGGTTTTAACATACACATGAGAGAGAATGGTCTTATTTACGCCAGTGCTCCCGGGAAAGCTCTTACATGGATGGACGCTGTTGTTAATGGTACTCCTGTAACACCCAGAAGGGGGTTTGCTATAGAAATTCAGGCATTGTGGTATAATGCGATATGCTATTGTCTTGAGATGGCTGCTTTAGCTAAAGATAAGCGCTTTTTAAAGGAATATGAAAAACTGCCTGATCTGATAAAAAAATCTTTTCTGGAATTATTTTGGGATGAGAAGATGGGCTATCTGGCCGATTATGTAAATGATGAAGAAGGAAAAAATATGTTTCTGAGACCTAACATGCTGATTGCTTTATCCTTACCCTACACAATGCTGGAAAAGCCGCAGATGAAAACTATTTTGGATCTTGCCGATAAAGACCTTGTAACTGTGAGGGGACTCAGGACCCTCTCTCCACGCAATGAGTTTTATAAGGGAACATGTTCGGGTAATCAGAAAACAAGAGATAATGCCTATCATCAGGGTACAGTATGGCCATGGCTTTTAGGACCATTCTGTGAAGGATGGCTGAGAGTATATGGACAGCAGGGAGTTCAGAAAGTGAGAAAACTGATTTTTGGCCTTGAAGCTGTTATGAGCGAACACGGAATAAGCACTATTTCTGAAATTTATGATGGAGATCCTCCTCATTTGCCACGGGGTACAATATCGCAAGCCTGGAGCGTGGGTGAGGTTCTGAGGGTTATCGACATACTTGAAACAAAATTTGCAAATCAATAACATAGGTATATTATGCGTGTGTTAATGTTCGGATGGGAATTTCCGCCTCATATTTCAGGTGGGTTAGGTACTGCCAGCTATGGTCTTACAAAAGGTATGGCAACACTCGAAGACCTCGAGGTAATATTTGTAGTTCCCAAAGCATGGGGCGATGAAGATCAGACTATGGTAAGGCTGGTAGGAGCAAACCAGATACCGGTAGCGTTTAAAACAGTTTTTTATAAAGGTTTCAGAAGACCTGTTGAGAGAATTGAAGTCAGCTCAAAAATTGTTCCTTATACCGACCCTGAAAATTTTTATAAAATGGTTAATTCTGAGGTATCAGGATATAATTTTTATGTAAAAACAAATAACAAGGGCAAGGTGGATTTTTCAGGAAAATATGACCAGGACCTGATGGATGAAATCTATAAATATTCGGTAGTAGCCTCGGTAATTGCTGACGAAAATGAGTTTGATATTATTCACGCTCATGACTGGCTTGCTTATCCTGCTGGAATTGCTGCCATGGAGGTCTCCGGAAAACCACTTGTAATACACGTTCATGCAACAGATTTTGACCGTAGCGGCGGTAGCGTTAATCCGGATGTTTACCGGATCGAAAAAAGCGGGATGGATGCTGCATCAAAAATTATTACTGTAAGCAACCTTACCAGGGATATCGTTATTAAAAAGTATAACATTAATCCCGACAAAGTAGAAACAGTTTATAATGCTGTTGAACCTGTGAATATTGACGAAGATTGTGCGATAAAGAAAGGGTTCGATGAAAAAGTTGTGACATTCCTCGGACGTATAACAATGCAGAAAGGTCCTGAATATTTTATTGAAGCTGCTTATAAGGTGTTGCAGGTTATGAATAATGTAAGATTCGTAATGGCAGGTTCCGGAGACATGATGGAAAGGATGATGCGCAGGGCAGCTGCATTAAAAATAACTGACCGGTTCCATTTTACAGGGTTTCTAAAGGGTACTGATGTATTTACAATGCTCGACATGAGCGATGTATATATTATGCCCTCGGTTTCAGAACCTTTCGGAATATCTCCACTTGAAGCTATGCAGTCGAATGTGCCGGTAATAATAAGTAAACAATCGGGTGTTGCTGAGATACTTACGCATGCTGTTAAAACCGATTTCTGGGATATAGATGCTATGGCTGACGCAATCTATGGGATCCTGAATTACCCGGCACTTTCCAATATGTTTATTAAAAATGGAAAGGAAGAAGTTATCCGTCTTAAATGGGATAATTCTGCGCTACATGTTCGTGATATTTACTACAGAGTGATTGAAAATAAAATGAATTAAGATATGAGTGTTTCATCAAAAAAAGCCATTTGTTTGTATTTCCAGGTCCATCAGCCATTCAGGTTAAAGAGATACAGATTTTTTGATATCGGTCACGATCATTATTATTATGACGATTTCTCAAACGAATCCATAATGCGAAAAGTTGCAGAGAAATGTTATATCCCTGCAAATAAAGTTATTCTTGACCTAATCAATAAGCATAAGGGGAAATTCAAAGTTACATTTTCCCTTTCCGGATTGGCCATTAACCAGTTCAGGCTTTACGCTCCGGAAGTTCTGGAATCTTTCAGGAAGCTCGCTGAAACAGGTATGGTTGAATTTCTTGCTGAAACCAATTCACATTCACTTGTATCACTCCGGAGTAAATTCGAATTTGAACAGCAGGTCGAAAGCCATAAAGCGATGTTAAAGGAATTTCTGGGTGTTGTTCCTACTTCATTTCGTAATACAGAGCTGATCTATTCCGACACCATTGGATCGTGGGTTGCAGATATGGGGTTTAAATCGATGCTTACTGAAGGTGCAAAACATGTATTGGGATGGAAAAGTCCTAATTTTCTTTACTGCAACTCGCTAAACCCTCGTTTGAAAGTCCTCCTGAGAAACTTTGTACTTAGTGATGATATCGCATTCAAATTTTCAAACAGAAATTGGAACTCATGGCCGCTTACAGCAGATAAATACGCCGGTTGGATAAATAAGCTTGCTTCAAAAAGCGAACTGATAAACATATTTCTTGATTACGAAACTTTTGGAGAACATAACTGGAAAGAAACCGGAATCTTTGATTTTCTGGCATTTATGCCGGGTGCTATCTTGAAAAAGACGCCTTTCAAATTCATGACTCCTACTGAAATTGCAGATACGTTACAACCTGTATCAGCCATAGGAATTCCCTCTCCGATTTCCTGGGCTGATGAGGAACGCGATATCACTGCCTGGCTGGGTAATGAGCTTCAGGTAGCTGCACTGGATAAACTTTACAGCCTGGTAGGTAAGGTAAATAGATGCAGCGATGTTTTGATAAAGAAGGACTGGGAATACCTTCAGTCAAGCGACCATTTTTATTATATGGCAACTAAGTTTTTCTCCGATGGAGCAGTTCATGCTTATTTTAATCCTTATGAAACACCATATGATGCTTTCATGAATTATATGAACGTGCTAAGTGACTTTGAAATACGATTAAACAAATTATTTCCCGACAGTGCTGAACAGGATCAGATATTTAAACTTGCTTCCCAGCTTATCGAAAAAGAAATGCTCATAGAAAGGCAAGATGTAGAAATTGGTAAGCTGTCGAAGAAAATATCTAAAATAATTCCGGCCGGTAAAATAGTGAAAAGGAAAACGAAATCTGTAACATTGAAAGCAGACAAAAATCTATCCGGATCGGCTACTCCGGAACATACTAAAGCGCCAGCTTTAGTCCGGGTAATTAGAGGGAAAAATAGTAAGGTGAATGCCAAAGCTGAAAAAACAACCCCTGAATCCACTAAAAAGGTAAAACCAAAGAAAAAGTAAAACTTTAGTAATAAATAATTTCTAGATATGAAGGTTGAATTCATTTTTGAAACCAGTTGGGAAGTATGCAACAAGGTTGGGGGAATACATACGGTCATCTCAACCAAGGCTCTGAAAATTGTCAATGAACTTGGAGACAATTACATTCTTATAGGACCGGATGTTTGGAGGGAGGATGTAATTAATCCGGAATTTATTCCCGATGATTCCTTATTTGTAGAATGGAAAGCACGGGCAGCATCGGAAGGACTGAGAGTTAAAACAGGAAGATGGAATATTTCAGGTAAGCCTATTGTTATGCTCCTTGATTTTACACCATATTTCGGACAGCAGAATGAGATATTTGCAGATTTTTGGGAAAGCTATAAACTTGATAGTATTTCCGGGCAATGGGATTATATAGAACCTGCGCTATTTGGATATGCCGCCGGTAAACTTATTGAAAGCTTTTCAACATTCTACCATGAACATCATAATACTATCGCCCAGTTTCATGAGTGGATGACCGGTACAGGCATTCTGTACCTGAAAAAATATGCTCCATGGATTGCCACTTCTTTTACTACACATGCTACTGTTCTTGGAAGATCAGTTGCAGGGAATAACCGTCCTCTCTACGGGGGAATGGAGAATTATAATCCCGTTCAGATAGCAAGAGAATTCAATGTTATAGCAAAACAATCACTCGAAAAGATCTCAGCCGCTGAAGCAGATGTTTTTACAACTGTAAGCGATATAACATCAAGGGAATGTTCTCATTTTCTGGGTAAAAAAGTTGACTTTGTTACACCAAATGGTTTTGAAGATTCATTTGTTCCCACAGCCAACATATTCGATGAAAGAAGACTTTTAGCCAGGCAAAAGCTTCTGATTGTAGCCGAAGCTGTTCTGGGTTATAAAGTCTCTGAAGATTGTGTTTTGATTGTCAACAGCGGCAGATACGAATTTCATAATAAAGGGGTGGATATTCTCATTGATTCAATAAGTGATATGCAGGATCTGGGGACCTTAAAAAAAGAATGTATCGTTTTTTTGCTTATCCCTGCTTATCATAAAGGCCCACGACAGGATATTTCCAATATACTTTATAATAATGGCCCTGCCAATGATGGGGATAGGTATCTCACTCACAACCTGCACTATCCGGAATCAGACCCTGTGCTTAACAGAATAGCAACAAATAATATTACTAACAATCAGAATTCAAAAGTTAAAATCATTTTTGTGCCCTGCTACCTGAACGGGAATGATGGCATTTTCAATATGCCTTATTTTGATCTGTTGATAGGATTCGATCTTTCAGTATTCCCATCATACTATGAGCCATGGGGTTACACACCTCTCGAAAGTCTGATGTTCTCTATTCCAACTGTTACAACATCGCTTTCAGGTTTCGGCTTGTGGGTAAGAACTTATTTTGAGAATCCGGGAAACGGTATTTCAGTTATTGAACGTAATGATGATAACGAGAGTGATGTTATAAAGGAAATGGTCGAGTTCATGACGCTCTTTATTGGTCTTAATGACAGAGATCGTTATGAAGCAAGGGAAAAAGCACACGCTATATCACGAATCGCTCTCTGGGACAACCTGGTGAGCCATTATTTCAATGCATATGATTTTGCCCTTGATCAGAGCAATGACAGGAGGGATGAACCAAGAGAATTTACCCTATTTGTTGAATCAGGAGGTATTCATATCCGTAAACCTCACCAGGTTCCGGTATGGAAAGATATCTATGTTCAGAGTGATGTTCCCGAAAAGCTCGCTTCATTAAAAACCCTTGCCAACAACCTTTGGTGGTCGTGGAACATTGAGGCTGAAACGCTCTTTAAAAGCATGGATCCGTCTCTCTGGGATGGTATAAGACATAATCCGAAATTGCTTCTTGAAAAAATTGACTATAAACGACTACTTGTACTGGAAGACGATGAGGATTTTGTAAACGAACTGCAACGCATAACCGAAATTTTCAGAGCCTATACCGACAGACCTAACAACGATTTGCTCCCTTCAATAGCTTATTTCAGCATGGAATTTGGTATCCACCCATGCCTAAAAATCTACTCAGGTGGTCTTGGCATATTGGCAGGAGATTATCTTAAAGAAGCCAGCGATTCGAATCTCAATATTACAGGTGTCGGTTTATTGTACCGTTATGGCTATTTCAAACAAAAGCTCGGACCTAGGGGAGAACAGTTATCAATATATGATGCAGAGGATTTTTCCCGTCTTCCGATAAGCCCGGTAAAAGACTCCGATGGCAATCATTTATTTGTAAGCCTGGTATGGCCGGGAAGAACAGTTAAGATCAGGGTATGGGAAGCGATGGTAGGTAAAGTAAGGCTTGTGCTCCTCGATACTGATTTTGATGATAATTTATATGAAGACAGGACAGTAACTCATTACCTTTATGGCGGAGACAATGAAAACCGTCTGAGACAGGAGCTTATTCTCGGAATTGGAGGCATAAGGGCGCTGGTAGCAATGGGCCTCAATCCTGATGTTTATCACAGCAATGAAGGCCATTCAGCTTTTATTAGTTTTGAACGAATGAGAGGTCTTATATCCAACCAGCACCTCACGTTTAATGAGGCACTCGAGGCAGTGAGATCGTCCACTCTATTTACAACTCACACACCTGTTCCTGCTGGCCACGACGCCTTTGAAGAAGACCTTCTGAGAAAGTATATTTCACATTATCACAGCCGGCTGACCATCAGCTGGAGCGAGCTCATGGCACTTGGACAATGTGAGGGTGACCCGGATAAGAAATTCAATATGAGCTACCTGGCAGCAAGAATGTCGCAGGAAATAAATGGTGTAAGTAAGCTTCATGGAGAAGTAAGCCAGGGAATGTTTAATAAGCTTTGGCCAGGCTATCTGAAAGAAGAACTTTTCATCGGGTATGTTACTAATGGTGTTCACCACCCTACCTGGACCGCTCCTGAATGGAGGGATCTTTATGGGAAACTTACCGGAAGCGTGAATTTTGATCAGACAGACAGAGATCTTTGGGAAAAACTGTATACTGTTGATGACAAAAAGATATATGAAATAAAGACCAGTCTGAAAAAGAGTCTGTTTACAAATATCAGGAAGCGCCTGCAGACTGATATGATTGAAAAACATGTCAGTCCGCATACATTGTTAAGTATCAGTAACCATCTTGACGAAAAGGCTCTTACGATAGGTTTTGCACGAAGGTTTGCAACATACAAACGGGCATCTTTGCTTTTCCGCGATCTCGACCGTTTAGCCCGTATCGTGAATAACCCTCAGAGACCTGTACAGTTTATATATTCAGGGAAGGCTCATCCCAACGACGGAGGCGGCAAAGACCTGATAAAAAGAGTTTTTGAAATATCACAAATGCCGCAGTTTACAGGAAAGGTGATATTCCTTGAAAATTATGATATTGAATTGGCCAAGTATCTGACAAGAGGAGTTGATATATGGCTAAATACACCTACGCGGCCACTCGAAGCATCCGGAACCAGCGGAGAGAAAGCCGTAATGAACGGCACAATACATTTTAGCGTTCTTGACGGATGGTGGGTTGAAGGTTACAGGGCATTTGCAGGATGGGCTCTTCCGAAGAAAAGAACTTACGAGGATCAGGATCTGCAGGATGATATCGATGCTGAAACTATTTATAACATGCTTGAATATGAGATAGTTCCTGCTTATTATTCATTCAACGAACAAAAAGTACCTGTCGAATGGGTTAGTCTGATAAAAAATACCATGGTAAAGATTGCTCCGGAATTTACAATGAAAAGGATGATCGACGACTATTACGAAAGGTATTATACAAAGCTCTTTAAGCGGAATAAATACCTTATATCCAATAACTTCGAGAAAGCAAAGGAGCTGGCAGCTTGGAAAAAGGACATAAGAGATAAGTGGGATAATATTGAAGTCCTGAATTACAGTCTTGAGAAAGCAGGAGAGAACGTATACCGTTCGGGGCATGATTACAGGGCCGAGATCGCGCTCGATGTAAAAGGAATACCTAATGAATACGTGGGTGTAGAATTTATTATAACACACCTCAATAAGAGAGGTATTCATGAATTTGTTGACAGTGAGGAGTTTAAGCTTGTAAGTTGTAAGAATGGGAAATGTCTTTACAGGACTAATCTTGTTCCTGAAAAAGCAGGTTCATTCTTTTATGGCATACGGATTTATCCAAAGCATAAAGATCTTCCCCACAAGCAGGATTTTTACCTTCTTCGCTGGATAGATTAAATATCTGTTGCCCGCCGGATCGGTTCTTTCCTGAATACAAGAGCCGTTCTGGCTGGCAGATACAGATATAGATATAGTGGAGCATTAATTACATTTATGGATGCCTTCCGTATTGAAATGTATACTTCATTCCTGTCAATTCTGTTGAATCCTCCGAAACAAGGATCATCTGTATCAAGTACAATTCTGAATTTCCCGGTCAAGGGAATTCCATAGTCTGTAAATGATGCAGTTGGACTAAAGTTAAAGACAAACAGAAGGTCGCCTCTCATGTAGGCGATAACTTTATCAAAATTATTTTCATATATCCTGTAAATGGCCAGATCATCAAGGATTTTAAAATCGTTGTGTAATTTCACCATCTTCCTGTCGAATTCCAGAAGAAAGGAGTACTTAAGGTCCTCATTGAGGGCAAGCTGCCATTGTCGCCTGGCATATTTATAGCTCCAGTTATTCCCTTCCCTCGGAAAATCTATCCATTCGGGATGACCAAACTCATTTCCCATGAAGTTAAGATACCCGCCACCTGAAGTGCTGAAAGTAATGAGTCGGATCATTTTATGCAGAGCAATTCCACGATCTACCACAATACTGTGATACGATTTATTCATTCCTGAATACATCTCGGCGTCAATCATTCTGAATATCAGAGTCTTATCTCCAACCAATGCTTGGTCATGAGATTCGCAATAGGATATTATTTTCTCTTCAGGGCGGTGCTGGGTGAGTTCATAATAGAGCTTCCCTATATCCCAGTTTTCATCAGCAGTCTCCTTTATCAGTTTAATCCAGAAATCAGGCACCCCCATCGATAATCTGAAATCGAAACCTGTTCCCATTTTTTCAGTATCCGCAGCAATACCCGGCATGCCGCTCATCTCCTCAGCTATGGTAATGGCTGAGGGCTTAAATTTATGGATCAGTTTATTCGCAAGGAAAAGATAGACCAGAGCATCTTCATCCTGATTGCCATCAAAATACTCATTATATGAAGTAAAATTCTTTTCCAGCCCGTGATCGTAATATATCATACTCGTGATCCCATCAAAACGGAAGCCGTCAAACTTATATTCTTCGAGCCAGTAGCGGCAGTTTGAAAGCAGAAAATGAATGACATTATCTTTACCATAATCGAAACACAGCGAATCCCATGCAACATGATATCTTCTTTCATTAGAATGAAAATACTGGCCCAATGACCCGTCAAACAGCCCCAACCCTTCAATTATGTTTCTTACTGAATGCGAATGAACAAGGTCCATTATCACCCTTATTCCTTCAAGATGTGCTTTATCAACCAGTTCTTTAAGATCTTCGGGTGTGCCAAAGCGTGATGAGGCTGCAAAAAAGCTTGAGACATGATAGCCAAAAGAACCATAAAAAGGATGTTCCTGAACAGCCATGAGCTGTATAGTGTTGTAGCCCGATTTTTTTATCATCGGCAGCACATTTTCAGTGAATTCACGGTAAGTACCTGTTTTCTCTTCAGTAGTGGCCATCCCGATGTGTGCCTCATAGATAACCGGTGCTGGGGATCCGGAGACAAAACTGTCACATTTCCAGGCGTAGCTTTTTTCCGGTTGCCACACTTGTGCTGAAAATATCTTTGTCTGCTCATCCTGAACAACCCGGTTTGCATAGGAAGGAATACGTTCCCCGCCTCCGCCTTCCCATCGGATTGAAAGCTTAAAAAGATCACCATGATTCAGAAGTGATAATGGCATGTATAATTCCCAGTCTCCCATGGAATTAATTCTCTCCATCTTAAAGTCCGGCTTCTCTTGCCACCGTGTAAAATTTCCTATAATGTAAATGCTTTGTGCATTTGGTGCCCATTCTCTGAATACCCAGGCATCATTAGTCCGGTGAAGACCATAGTAATAGTGCCCCATGGCAAAATCGCAAATAGTACCATTTCCAACAAGTAGTTTTTCTTTTAACAGACATTTTGCAAAACGCCGGTCGATAACTTCCGTAAATGGGTTTAACCACGGATCGGACTGATAGAAACTTGTTGTATTCATGTCGATTGGCAATATTGAAATTCTTTCATAAAAATACTAAAACAAAATCATTTATTTCTTTCATTTCCACAGGCTTTATTAATTTTGCAGACTTATAATGCTTAGTATGATAATTCACGAAGGATATGAAAACCTGAGTCTCCATTCTCCGGTAGTTACTCTGGGTATCTTTGATGGAGTCCATCTCGGTCACATGGCTCTGCTGGATTATCTGGTTGCCCGGGCGAAGGAAACACGATCTGAATCTGTTGTGATCACATTCTCACCTCACCCGAGACTTGTCCTTGACAGGAATACTTCAGGGCTGTTTTTTCTTACAACCATTGATGAAAAAAAGAATTTGCTGAAGAATGCCGGAATTGATCATCTTATTATAATAGAATTTACAAAGGAGTTCAGTAATATTTCTGCTTGTGATTTCATAAAAGACATCCTAGTAGGTAAGATCGCGACCAAAAATCTTATTATTGGTTACGATCATCATTTCGGGCGGAAAGGGGAAGGAGATTTCAATACAATAAAGGAATGTGCTAAGGACCTTGATTTTAGTGTAGAGCAGGTACAGGGATTTAAAACTACGGAAGGCATAATAAGTTCTTCGGCCATTCGGGAAGCCCTGCTCTCGGGGAATCTCGATGATGCTAATAAATGGCTTGGTTATTCATATTCATTGACAGGAACTGTAATTGAAGGCCGCCGGATTGGACGGGATATTGGATTTCCTACAGCAAACATCAAACCCATCTCTGATCATAAGCTTATTCCTTGTAATGGTGTTTATGCTGTAGAGGTATTCCTTGGGCATCTAAAATACCCGGGAATGTTGAGCATTGGAACAAATCCGACTGTTAACACCGATCCTGGTTTCAGAAGCATAGAAGTACATGTTCTCAATTTTGAAGGCAATATATACGGCCACGAAATCTCAGTTGTCTTCAGAAAAAGGCTAAGAGATGAGAAGAAATTTGATAATCTCCAGCAGCTGACAGAGCAGATGAATAATGATAAAAATGAGACTCTGCATCTGTTAGTCTGAAAATTAATTGTTTTTGTTAACTTTGTGAACTCAAAAATAACTCGAAGAATGAATGTAAAAACTGAAGCCCTACATTACCAGGTAAAGGATATGTCACTTGCTGAATTTGGCAGGAAAGAAATAGAAATTGCTGAAAAAGAAATGCCTGGTTTACTGGCAATAAGGAAAAAATATTTTGATGAACAGCCGCTGAAAGGGGCGCGTATAACAGGTTCATTGCATATGACAATACAAACCGCTGTTCTGATCGAAACATTAGTCGCCCTGGGGGCAGATGTAAGATGGGCAAGCTGTAACATTTTCTCTACTCAGGATCACGCAGCTGCAGCTATAGCTGCGAGTGGAGTTCCGGTTTTTGCCTGGAAAGGAGAGACTCTGGAAGAATATTGGTGGTGTACCGCTCAGGCGCTTACTTTTCCCGGCGGTAAAGGTCCAAATCTTCTTGTAGATGATGGTGGCGATGCTTCACTTATGGTGCATCTCGGATATAAAGCCGAAAAAAATCCGGAGATTCTTAATGCTAAACCATCAAGCAGGGAAGAAGGTATAATATTCAATACTCTTAAGGAACTTCTGGCAAAAGAGCCTGGAAAATGGAAACGTGCAGTAAGCGAGCTTAAGGGTATCTCCGAAGAGACAACCACTGGTGTACACAGATTATACCAGATGATGGAAGCGGGCGAATTACTTGTTCCTGCAATTAATGTGAATGACTCTGTCACTAAGTCAAAATTCGACAACCTTTATGGGTGCCGGGAATCACTTGCTGACGGTATAAAAAGAGCAACAGATGTTATGCTTGCCGGAAAAGTTGTGGTAGTGTGCGGATATGGTGATGTTGGCAAGGGCTGTGCCAAATCGATGAAATCGTATGGAGCAAGGGTAATAGTAACTGAGATAGACCCTATATGTGCTCTTCAGGCATCCATGGAAGGATTTGAAGTTCAGACTGTTGAAGATACTCTGCACGAAGCTAATATTTACGTCACGGCTACAGGTAATAAGGATATTATTACACTTGGACATATGCTGAAAATGAAGGATCAGTCGATAGTTTGTAATATCGGCCACTTTGATAACGAGATCCAGGTAGATAATTTAGATGAATATAAGGGAATCAAAAAGATCAATATCAAGCCACAGGTAGATAAATATCTTTTTCCCGACGGACATGCAATATACATCCTTGCCGAGGGAAGACTTGTGAATCTTGGTTGCGCTACAGGACATCCATCTTTCGTGATGAGCAACTCGTTCAGCAATCAGACTCTTGCACAGATCGACCTCTGGAAAAACAAGTATGAGATCGGGGTGTACAGGCTTCCAAAATATCTTGATGAGGAAGTTGCGAGATTGCATCTTGATCAGCTTGGAGTTAAACTCACAATTCTTTCAAAGGACCAATCGGATTATATTGGTGTTCCAAAGATGGGGCCATATAAAGCTGATCATTACAGATACTAATCGGGACAGGTCGCGACATGTCCCTACAGGATTTTTTTAATTATAGACAGTTACATAGTTTCCAACGAAACTTGTTCTGTAGTTTTTAAGAGGGTACCGTCCAACACCTTCTACAGGAGTGCCACCTACAGTAAGTCCGTATTTGGTACCACATTTCGGGCAAATACCTATCATTGAATTTGACGGATCGATCTTCACCTTTATGCTCAGGTTGTTGGTTGTGTAATCGTGAGGGCAGGTGCGGTCATAGGCATAGAATTCTTCTACACCGTAACAAATGATTATCCCATTGCCATCATACCCTGCAGCTGCTGTTCCCCAGTTGTTGGTGTGAGAATCTACAGTTACTGAACCTCCAAAGGAACTAAGATTGATAAATTCCGGATCGTTCAGGTTAAGGCTGAAATTCACATAAGTATCAGGAACTACATCGTTCTTTTTATTACATGAACAAATCGTTAGAGCAAATGCAATCGTAACAGAAAAAAATCTTATTTTTGAATATAGAGACATCCGGATTATATAACAGTGCAAATTTAATATTAGCACCGGAACATTAACGTAATTGTAAAATATATATTGTAAGAGCTGAAAATGAATAGATTAACCATTAAAGATGTTTTGCTGGTATTTTTTATGTTGTCAATAATTACTTTTCAGGGTAATGCACAGATATTTAAAAAGAACCCGGAGAAGCAATTGTTTGGTAAAACGAGTATAAAAAAGAAAGCACCAAAAGTAAGAGAGCCGCGTTCAGTCGTAAAAGCTAAAAAGCAACAGGAAGCCAATGAGCGTAGCCTGAAAAAAGAGAGTGCAACAGCAGTGAAAAAATCGCGGAAAAGAACCTACGATATTCAGTCTCCCGATGTCCGGGAACGTATGAAACAAAACAAGAAAGATTTATCTGTCAGGGATAAGAGTAAGCGTAGAAAAGTAAATTCTGAATCAAAAAAAGCACGTAAAAAATATGATTGAGAAAGTATTGAAGGTTAAAGACTTGTAAAAGTTAATTCTCGGGAATTTTATTTGCAGATAAATAAAAAAACTTGTATATTTGTTCTTGAAGAGTTCCGGAGACCCCGGAATTCTTCTTAT
Source organism: Bacteroidales bacterium (assembly GCA_038245405.1). GTDB lineage: Bacteria > Bacteroidota > Bacteroidia > Bacteroidales > VadinHA17 > LD21. Next base: position 39,964 of record JBBRSO010000004.1, on the reverse strand, counting down.
TTTTTAATATAATAGAGAAAAATGTCAGAGGTTATTTATGTGACTGTAGAAGGTCTTCAGAAGCTGAAAGAGGAACTCGACCATCTGAGAAATGTTGAGAGACCTTCAATTTCAAGGCAGATAGCAGATGCGAGGGATAAAGGCGATCTTTCTGAAAATGCCGAATATTCAGCTGCTAAAGAAGCCCAGGGTATGCTTGAGTTAAGAATATCTAAACTCGATGATATTGTGGCACGTTCACGTATTCTTGATGAATCAAAGATAGACACTTCATCTGTTAGATTGCTCAACAGGGTGAAGATCAAAAACCAGACAAATAATACTGTAATGGAATATCTGATTGTCCCGGAGAGCGAGGCAAATTTTAAACTTGGTAAGATTGCTGTTAGTTCCCCGATTGCCCAGGGTCTTATTGGCAAGAAAGTGGGAGATATAGTTAAGATTAAAGTACCTTCTGGTACCATACCATTTGAAATTATTTCTATTTCAATTTAATAATACCATGCCAACCATTTTTTCAAAAATCATAAAAGGAGAAATACCGTCCTATAAGATAGCTGAAAATGAAGATTTTTTTGCATTCCTCGACATCAATCCACTGAAGGAAGGACATACACTGATTATACCAAAAAAAGAGACCGATTATATTTTCGATCTTGACGATGTAAGTCTAAGCGCGATGATATTATTCTCAAAAAAAGTAGCACTGGCAATAAAAAGCGTTATTCCATGTAATCGTATTGCTGTAATAATCCTTGGACTTGAAGTACCGCATGTACATATCCATCTTATTCCAATGGATACAATGGAGGACGTAAACTTCAGGAATAAAAAGCTAAAATTTTCTCCTGATGAATTTAAAGCTATAGCAGCAAAGATCAGCAGCAACGTAAAGCTTTAATAATTACGATTTTCTATCAGGATCCTCCGATTCGGAATAAAAACATACACAGAGTTTCACAGAGAAGCACAGAGAGCCACAGAAAAGTGTGAATCTCCGTGTTTCGAAATTCTCCAATGAGGATTGATTTTCTTTATACCTTATTTTTTATTCTTAAACCATAGTAGAAAATGTTCATTAAGGATTACCAACCTTATTAGCTTATTTAATTTATTAATACCAAATAAAACCCAAATAAGGTAATAAGGTCTGAAGTCATATAGTATTAATTTCTATTAAGGTAAAAAAGAAAATAAGGGTTTTTAACCTTAAAATTCAAGCTACAAGGCAGATGTTGACACTCCTTTTAGGGGGCAGCTACCCTTTATACACATCTTTTTTTTGCTCTGAAGGAGCAAAATTTTAATAACCCCCGGTGCAACCGGGGGTAAAGCTAACTATATGATTATAAACCCTGAAGGGGTTTAATTTAGTTGATAATAAAGTAAAAAACTTCGTAGTATTGGTACTCTCGCTGTATTAATCTAATAATTAAAGCCATTTCAAGCTATCGCCAGCATCTGTTGCAACTTGACTTATTTTAGAGTCTGGACCCGAAATTGTTGAAAAGTATTTCCCGTGACAAATTCAGCTCCTTCAGAGCTGTAATATGTTGTGTATCTGCACCCCCGGTTTCACCGGGGGTTATTAAAATTTGGCTCTTTCAGAGCCAACCGACTCTTTTCCTGGACCATTAGCTCGGTTTAAAACTACAGGATTAAGATAAGATCCTATTTTAAAATGTGTATAAAGGGTAGAAGGAGCAGGGGGTAAATGAATAGGAATGAGATACATTCAATAGTAGTGTGCAAGGGTTGGGGAAATAGGAAAGTTTTCACTTTTGTGGTTATTGGATTTCCTTTTTTACTAAATTTGGTATATAATTCTGCTCGCTGCATGAGTTATATATACGATTTTTGGGATGATATTATCAGCCTGCTTTTCCCCAGGTTATGCTATGCATGTGGCAACCATTTACTTAGAAATGAATACCTTATTTGCACTGAGTGTTACGTGGTTATACCACGCACAAATTTCCATAAGACTGAGAATAATCCGGTTGCTCAATTATTCTGGGGAAGATGCATGATCCAGAAGGCTGCTGCCTTTTCATATTACAATAAAGGCAGCCGGATCAGGAACCTTATCCATAACTTGAAGTACAGGAAAATAAGTGAAATAGGGTACGAGCTTGGAAGGATTTATGGATTATCACTTAAAGCATCAGGTTTTACCGAAGACATAGACCTGATAATTCCTGTTCCTCTTCATCCATCAAAAAAGAGAATCCGCGGATTCAATCAGAGCGAATCAATTGCAATGGGCATAAGTGATGTTTCCGGGTTGCCTGTTGAAATAAATTCTTTCATCAGAAGACAAGTTTCAGCAACCCAGACTAAACGGTCGCGCTATGAACGTTGGACAAATGTTGAAGGAATTTTTCAGGTCGTCAGCAAGGAGGCATTTGCCGGGAAACATGTATTACTGGTAGATGATGTAATAACCACGGGTTCAACAATTGAATCGTGCGCAAATGAGCTGCTGAAGATTGAAAGCGTCAGAGTAAGTGTTGTAGCCCTTGCATATGCTGTCGTTTAGCCTTTACTCGTTTTTGGTAATAACTCTTTTTGGATTTTTATTCATAAAATCTTTCCAGCTGTTATAGGCAGTGGCCTGGGTGGGTTTGTTCGTCTGATAAAAATGGCAGAGAGCTGCTGCCAGACCATCGGTTGCATCGAGTTTTATTTCTGTGAGATTAAATTTGAGAATATTCATGAGCATCGATGCAACTTGTTCCTTTGACGCGGCACCTTGTCCGGTGATAGACATCTTGATTTTTCTTGGAGCATATTCAAATATAGGAAGCGAACGCGAGAGGGCGGCTGCAATTGCTGCACCCTGTGCTCTTCCAAGCTTCAGCATAGACTGAACATTCTTTCCAAAAAATGGTGCTTCAATAGCTAGTTCATCGGGATGATATTCATCGATGATTATTATTGTCCTTTCAAAAATGTGTTTCAGTTTCAGATAATGATCCTCATACTTTGAAAGATCAATCGACCCGATTGTTATCAGCTCAGGGGTTATTCCGCAGGTTTTGATTACTCCATATCCTGTTATGCTGGTCCCGGGGTCAATCCCAAGAATAATCCTCTCCTTTGGCTTTTCTTTCAATTTTCTGAAATTTTGTATGGCAAGTTAGTAATATTCTTAAAAATATTTACTACCGATTCCCTCGCTCGAAAATCAATTTGCGAAGTCAATGTTACCTAAGTTCGAAATTATTTATTAATAATATAAGCATTATTATTTCTTGGAAATTTCTCATCGAATTTGACTCCGCTTTTCATTGGCTCCACAGATAATGACTTTGCCGAAACAGTGCCATGCTCAAGATAATATATCGCTTCCTTTAAGCATGCTTCCCTACGGTCATTCCAATCATGTGTATAATCATCGCCTACAACTTTCATGGGAGTAATTCCTTTATAGAAATCTCCCTGGTTTGATGCATTGAGAAGCGTGAATGAAATCGGCCAGAACATATAATCTGTTTGATACGGAATACCGACCATTCCAACGGGTTTCCCGTTTGTGGTGTCGCCAATGGTTTTCACATCCAGTACCGGTTTCAAACCATTTATGAAATCTTCGCTTGCTGAAGCTGTTCCCCTGGTGGTAATAACGATTAATCTGGAAATACTAAGAGGAGCCGATATCGTATTGTAGTTATAGGTGACGTTATATTTTGAATTCTTATCATTAAATGTAAGCTTCAGGAACGGAGTACTGAATTTGGCAGAGCCTGCAACATAGCTTGCCATATTGGTCAGAACACTCAGATCGCCACCTCCATTGTATCTTAAATCGACAATAAGATCCTTTACATTATTCTGACTGAAATATGTAAATGCATCTTTCAATTCCTGATTGGAAGGTGTGATAAACTGATCAAAAACCAGATGGCCTGTAATACCCGATTTCAGATGAAGCGTATCAGCAGTCATAACCGTATTCAGTATAAAGGCAGACTTTTGAGAAGTTATTGTTGAATCTTTACCTGCCGGTGTCTGAAATAGGAAAGAATTTGTTATATCAGCCGTTGATGGACCAATTAGTTTATTATAACCTTCTCCATCTTTAGCAATAAATACCGGAGCAAGAGTAGTTCCATTTAGTTTTTTCACTAACCATCCGCGTCTGACACCCTTCGAATATAAAGGAGAATTCTTATAAATCTGGACTATCCTAACCTGATTAGATGCATCCAGTCCCATGCTGATGCCATGACCAACAAAACTTCCGGTACTTTGCGCCTGATATTCCTCGTATGTCTGAATATAACTCCACCTGTCGAGAGTTTTATACCTCATAGCTTCCAGAAGTTCATAAGGATCTTTATAATCTTCTTTTACTACAACTGGAATAAGAGTATACCAGAGATAATATTGATTCATCTGGGTATATAAATAGTCTCTTGCCTCCTGGTCGGTAGTTGGTGCAACAACAACAGGAGGAACGTCTTTCTTACATGAAATAAGTATTACTGCAATCAGCGATGCGATAAATATTAATTTTTTCATAATAATCTTTAAATGATAATCACCTATAACAATTAAACGATCTGTTTTGATCGATAGTTTTGTACAAATATACCTGAAATGATAAACAGTAAACCAACCGGGGTTGTGTAATAAACGGGCTCGTGAAGAATAAAGTGTACCAGGAACAAAGAAAGGAAAGGAGAAAGGTAGACCAGATTACTCACTTTTGCAGTGTTAGAAGCAAGCTGTAAGGCTTTTAGCCAGAAAAAGAATGTTATCCCCATCTCAAACAGACCAATGTATATAGCAGACGATATTCCCTTCAGTCCTGCTTCAATATGTGTTCCGGTAATAAGCAGGGTAACAATGAGGTATGCTGATCCGAAAACAAAATTAAGGAGCAGTTTTATTCCTTCGTCACGCTTGTCTTTTACATTCAGAATAAAATAGAATGACCAGAATAACGAGCTTCCTGTTGCCAGAAGAACGCCTGTCAGGTCTGAATGCCCTGTTCTAAAAAGCCTTCCCTGTGATGAAATTATAAAGACACCAATAAAGCTGATAAACAAAGCGATAAAACTTTTTTTCTCAATCTTTTGTTTCAGAAAAGGCACCGAAATAAATACGAGTATTATTGGCCAGATCATGTTCAGCGGTTGTGCAATCTGAGCCGGAAGGATCTGGTATGCTCTAAGCAGTATCAGGTAATACAGGAATGGGTTTATCAAACCAAGAATCGCAGAATTCAGTAGTTCCCGCGGAGTTGTAATTTTTAACAGATGGACTTTCTTCCCCGCAAGTACAATAATGAACAATGCAACCATTGAGGTTACTGAAGCTATTGTAAGCATCGGTAGTATGTCGAGCTCACGCAGACTAATCTTGAATGCAGTAGGAACGGTTGCCCAGAACAGGATTGCCAATCCGGCGTAGATGTAAGATTGTCTGGTACGGTCCATTAATTCGTTTAAGTTTATTGTATGTCGTTTATCGTTTTTTTTTCTTCCCTTTAAATTGATTTTCGAGCTAAGTCGAAGAGTTAGTTTATCATATCAAACCCGGTATACGGTATCAGCACTGATGGGATTTTTATTCCTGATTCTGTCTGATTGTTTTCTAGTAATGCAGCAACAATTCTTGGCAAGGCCAGTGCGCTTCCGTTCAATGTATGTACAAGACGTGTCTGTTTTTCACCTTTTTCCCTGAATCTGCATTTCAACCGGTTAGCCTGGAAGGACTCAAAGTTGGAGACAGAGCTTACCTCAAGCCATCTTTTCTGGGCTGCCGACCACACTTCAAAATCGTATGTAAGAGCTGATGTGAAAGACATGTCTCCGCCACATAATCTTAGTATACGGTATGGCAGACCGAGTTTTGAAACCAAACCTTCAACATGACCGACCATCTCGTCAAGTGAGGTATAAGAATGATCGGGGTGATCGATACGGACTATCTCAACTTTGTCAAACTGATGCAGACGGTTGAGTCCTCTTACATGAGCGCCCCACGAACCAGCTTCTCTTCTGAAGCAGGGTGTATATGCCATATTTTTTATCGGCAAAGCTTCGGCATTCAGTATAACATCCCTGTAAATATTTGTTACCGGAACCTCTGCTGTTGGTACGAGGTAAAAATTATCGAGTGTGGCATGGTACATTTGTCCCTCTTTATCGGGTAGCTGACCTGTTCCGAAACCTGAATCTTCGTTAACCATAATCGGAGGCATAACTTCCAGATAGCCGGCTTTCTCTCCTTCGTCAAGGAAAAAGCTGATGAGTGCTCTCTGAAGCTTTGCACCTTTCCCTTTATATACAGGGAAACCTGCTCCTGTAAGTTTTATACCAAGATCGAAATCAATTATGTCATATTTTTTTATCAGATCCCAGTGTGGCACACTTGATACAGGAATCTGAGGAATTGTCCCTCCCTCGCGGACCAAAACATTATCGTCGGCTCCAAAGCCCGGGGGAACAGATTCATGAGGAAGGTTAGGAAGACGTATGATCTCGTTCCTGAGTTCATTATCAATTGGGATGAGCTTATCGGAAAGTGCTTTTATTTCTTCCTTGAGCTTGTATGTGTTTTGTTTTGCGGTTTCTGCTTCATCGCGTTTTCCATCCTTAAGAAGTGTCCCGATTTCTTTGGAAATCCGGTTCATATCACCCTGTAATGCATCGGTCTTCGATTGTATTTCGCGCCGTGAAGTATCGAGGGAAAGAATCTTATCTATTATTTCCTCGGCTTTGAAGTTTTTGACTTTCAACCGTTCGATTATGAATTCTTTCTTTTCACGAATAAGATTTATTGTAAGCATACTCAGTAATGGATTAATAAAAAAAGCAGGCGAAGAATGCCTGCTGTAAAATTATCAAAAAACTTCCTAATGCTTTTCTGTAATGGAAAAGAATTTCGGATTCCAATATTTTTTGACGTATTTGTTTACTCAGTTACTGGTTTAACCGATACATAAGTCTTGTTGTCTTTTTTTCTCTTAAACTCTACTTCTCCTTCTTTGAGTGCAAAGAGTGTATGATCTTTACCAAGTCCAACATTAAGACCCGGATTATGTTTTGTTCCTCTCTGGCGAACGATAATGCTGCCTGCTTTGGCTGTCTGGCCGCCGAAGAGTTTCACTCCCAATCGTTTACTTTCGGAATCGCGACCGTTGCGTGAACTACCTGCCCCTTTCTTGTGTGCCATAATTCTATATTTTTATTTACTTAAACTTTCAATTAATTATTTGTCTTTTGCGGGTTTTTTAACAGCAGCTTTTTTCACTGCAGGTTTTTTCTCCACAACTTTTTTTGTGGTGGTTTTTTTCACAGGAGCTTCTTCTTTCTTTGCTGTTGTTTTCTTTGCAGCTTTTTTAATTTCAGGAGCAGGTGTTTCTACTACAGCTTTTTTAGGAGCAACTCTTACAGGAGCATTTATACCATTAATACTTATGATTTCAACCTGAGAAAAGTTCTGGCGATGTCCGTTTTTGACTCTATAGCCTTTTTTTCTCTTCTTCTTGAAAACAATCACTTTGTCACCTCTCACCTTGTCGTCGATCACTCTTCCACCAACAACAGCACCTTTAATTGTAGGTTCTCCGATAGTTATTTTACCTTCATCCTCAATCAAAAGAACATTTTCAAATTCTACTTCTTTGCCGTCTTCAGCTTCAAGTCTGTGAACAAAAATCTTCTTGCCATTTTCAACTTTAAATTGCTGACCTGCAATTTCTACGATTGCGTACATCTTATATGTTTTTTACGTTACTCCGTGAGGCGTACATGATCAATTGACCCTATAACTTTCATTTGCCCCGGCGGATTTATCCAAAATTGGACTGCAAAGATATAAAAATTAGAATATTTACAAACCAATAGGAGCTATTTTATTCTTACTAATACAGATGAGTTCCAGAATTCTGTTTTACATAACTGGAAATTGAACAAAGAGTTACACTTTATTGTAAGGATGTTAATAAAAAATAATATTCTTACTCCATGAGTTAGTGCTAATATCTCTATATTTGTCAATATCTAAAATAAGCAAGCTATTTCTTTGGCTCATAAACGATTGATATGAAAAGGGTAAAGCTTAAAGTAATGGGAATTTCGTATAGTCAGACTCAATCAGGAGCATATGCGTTGATTCTGATTGAGGAAAACGGCGACAGGCGTATTCCTATTATTATAGGAGGCTTTGAGGCTCAGGCAATTGTAATAAAACTTGAAAATCTTGATCCTCCACGGCCACTTACTCATGATCTCTTCAAAAAATTTGCCGATGAATTCAATATCTCGGTTATTGAGGTTATGATATACAAACTGGAGGAAGGTGTATTCTTCTCAAAGCTTGTTTGCAATAATGGAGAAAAGGAATATTCTATTGACAGTCGTACTTCCGACGCTGTCGCAATTGCACTTCGGTTTGGCTGCCCAATATATATTACGGAGGACATTCTTAAAAAAGCCGGCATTACTGTTAATCCTGCTGACAGTGAGATATCATCAGTAAATGAAGTAGAGAGTTTTTTTGAGCCGGAGAAAACGAAGTACGATACATACTCCGATGAAGAACTTTATAAAATTATTGATGAAGCAGTAAAGACTGAAGATTATGAAAAAGCAGCTGCTGTAAGGGATGAAATAGCCAAAAGAAAAAAAAAACAGGGATAGCCTAATCGTAAAAGTTTGAAATTTCTACCTATAAATATCATAATGAAAAAAACATTATTTCTCATTCTATTATGTGTACTCATCAGCATAAACTCCTTTGCGAAAGAGTATAAAGTAAGTTCTCCTGATGGCAGGAATTCGATTACGGTAAATGTCGGACCAAATGTGAAATGGTCGGTCGCTCACGATGGGAGCGAAATATTAAAATCAAGAATCGGTTTGGTCCTTGAAAGCGGGAAAGTTCTTGGTGACAATGAGACGGTGAAAAAGATTGCCATGAGCTCACTGAATGGGACCATCAGTCCGGTTATTGCAAATAAAAGATCTGAGATTGCAGACAATTGTAATATTCTTTCCATTTCTTTCAACTCGGGGTTTTTGATCACCTTCAGAGCGTACAATGACGGAATTGCATATCGGTTTGAAACACAGATGAAGAAGGATATCATAATAAAAAATGAAATTTCCGATCTTGTTTTTCCTGAAGGAACACACACATGGTATCCTCTTGAAACAAGCTTCAGGTCGCACAATGAACGGACATATATCTATTCAGCCCTCGATACGATAACAGATAAGCATCTGGCCAGCCTGCCAACTCTTTTCCAGGTGAAGGGAACAGATATACTGCTTACTGAATCAGACATTGATGATTATCCCGGTATGTGGATTACAGGCGCAGGTAAGGGGAAAATTTCCGGCACATGGCCGAAATGTCCTTATACCGAAACACAAAAGGGGGACCTCGATCTTTTTATCACAGGCAGCAAAGACTATATTGCATACACAAAGGGGATCCGTACATTCCCGTGGAGGGTTTTTGTTATCGCCTCAAGCGATGTGAAACTCCTAGAAAGCGATTTGGTTTTCAAACTCGCTAAGCCATGCAAGATTACTGATACAAAATGGATAAAACCCGGACATGTAGCCTGGGACTGGTGGAACGCCAATAATATTTACGGGGTGGATTTCAGGGCAGGTATAAATGATGATACATATAAATATTACATCGATTTTGCATCAAAAAATAAGATTGAATATATAATTCTCGACGATGGCTGGTATCCCAAAGGGGAGATACTAAAATCTATTCCTGAAATAAATATTCCTGAACTCTGCAAGTATGCTGACGGGAAGAATGTAGGCGTGATCCTCTGGGTTGCCTGGAAACCTTTCTGGGATCGCATGGATGAGGCTACAGCATTGTATGAAAAGTGGGGAGTAAAAGGCGTGAAGGTAGATTTTATGCAGAGAGACGATCAGAAGATTGTCAACTTTTATCAGGAAGCAGCGAAAAAAACCGCAGAACACCACCTTTTAATTGATTTCCACGGAGCATATAAACCCGATGGGTTAAGCCGTACCTGGCCAAATAATATCACCCGCGAAGGAGTTAAAGGTCTGGAAAATAACAAGTGGAGCAGGGATATAAGTCCTGACCACGATGCCACAATCCCTTTCATAAGAATGGTTGCCGGCCCTATGGATTATACGCCAGGATCGATGGTAAACATGGACAAAGAAAACTTCACACCAAAAAATACTCGTCCTGAAAGTCAGGGAACCCGGGCTCACCAGGTAGCATTATATGTTCTTTATGAAAGTCCTTTAATGATGTTATCCGACAGTCCTTCAAATTATATGAGAGAACAGGAAACAACTGATTACATTGTAAATATACCAGTTGTATGGGACGACATCATCGGTCTCGATGGAAAAATAGGCGACTATCTTCTTGTTGCAAGACGGTCGGGGAAAGATTGGTTTGTAGGTGCAATAACCGACTGGACCAGCAGGGATATGGACGTTGACCTTTCATTTCTGCCCGCAGGAAATTATAAAATGGATATTTTTCAGGATGGGATGAATGCTGACAGATATGCCGGAGATTATAAACATTTGAAGACTGACGTTAAATCGGGTGCAAAGCTGAAGATTCATCTGGCACCCGGTGGAGGATGGGCTGCAAGGATCACACCTGAATAGTATTATTATAAAAATGAACCAATATCTCGACCTGCTTGATCATGTGCTCAAAACGGGTGCTGAAAAAAAAGACAGAACCGGCACCGGTACTATCAGCGTGTTTGGCTACCAGATGCGATTTAATCTTGAAGAAGGATTTCCTGTGCTTACAACAAAGAAACTCCACCTTAAGTCGATAATACACGAATTACTATGGTTTATAGCGGGGGATACAAACACCCGTTATTTAACAGATAACGGTGTAAAAATCTGGAATGAATGGGCAGATAAGGATGGGAATCTCGGACCAATATATGGTTACCAGTGGCGTTCCTGGCCCGATGGAAAAGGCCGAAAAATAGATCAGTTGCAGAATGTGATAGCATCAATCATGAAATCACCCGATTCGCGAAGACATATTGTGAGTGCATGGAATGTTGGGGAACTTGATAAGATGGCTCTACCTCCATGTCACATATTATTCCAGTTTTATGTCGCCGGAGGAAAGTTATCATGTCAGCTTTATCAGCGGAGTGCCGATATTTTTATTGGGGTCCCCTTTAATATCGCATCGTATGCCCTGCTCACTTTGATGGTGGCCCAGGTGACCGGATTAGAGCCGGGAGATTTTGTCCATACACTGGGCGATGCTCATATCTATCTGAATCATATTGATCAGGTTAAGCTACAGCTTACACGTGAACCATACAAGCTTCCCAAGATGACTTTGAATACTGCAGTAACTGATATTCTAAGATTCAGGTATGAAGATTTTGCTCTAAGTGATTATGTTTCTCATCCTCATATAAAGGGTGATATTGCTGTATAAAAACTAAGATATGATTTCAATTATTGTTGCTGTTTCTGAGGATTGGGGTATTGGAAAGGATAATGAGTTGCTATGGCATATTTCTGAAGATCTTAAGAGATTTAAAAGACTCACTACAGGAAATACTGTGGTGATGGGTAAGAAGACCTGGGAATCGTTGCCAAGGAGGCCGCTTCCGGGAAGAAAAAACATTGTTCTCACCGATAATCCCAAAGATAATATTGAAAATGCAATCACATGTTACTCGATTGAGAATGCTCTCAGTAAGTGCTCCCCCGAAGAAGAGATATTTATTATAGGCGGAGGCAGCGTTTACCGTCAGTTCATGCCACTTGCAGACCGGTTATACATTACACATGTGCATAAAAATGCTCCTGCCGATATTTATTTTCCTGAGATAGATCTGAAAATATGGAAGGTGACTGAAGATGAAGAATTTCTGTCAGATGAGGGGATCCCATATACTTATACTGTCTATGGTAGAAAATAAGAAAGCCATTAACCACAAAGGACACAAAGGATTAAACAAAGCACACAAAGATTAAATATTCTTTTCTTCTTCCATTAAACCTTTTGATTTTCCTTTCATCTAAAGATCTGTTAATCGGAATTAAAAATTTAAATACAGACCTTATGAAAACAAAAGTATTAATGATGATAGCTGCAATGGCGATTTTTTCTTTTTCATCATGTAAAAAAGATTCTTCTTCAATTTCTACTATCGACGACAAAAGTGTTAACATGGCAGATGATGATGCTGTGGCAGATGTGGTTTTTGAAGACGTCTTCAGTAGCGCCGATAATGCTACAATAATTCTCGATCAGTTGGGAAAGAGCCTCGATGCTAAATCTGAAACAGTTTTATCAGATTCCTGCCCTGTGATAACAATTCTACGGCCAACTTCAAATCCCTGGCCAAAGAAAGTTACGATAGATTATGGAACATCATGTGTGGGAATGAATGACAATACACGGTCGGGGAAAATAATTATCGATGTAACTGCTTCCCGCCTGGAAGTCGGATCGAAAAGAACTATAACCTTTGACAATTACTATTTCAATGGAATAAAAGTAGAAGGAACAAAGGTTCTTGAAAACAAAGGATATAACAGTAATCAGAATCTGATTATATCAGTAAAACTGACAAATGGTGTTCTTACCCTTCCAGACGGCTCAACAATAGAAAGAACTGCTGACCATCTGAGAGAATGGACTGCAGGACTCAATACAAAAAGTATCTGGGATGATGAGTGCCTGATAACCGGAAGCGCTGCCGGTAAAAACATCGATGATGTTTCATATACAAGCACTATACTGACTGCTTTACATTGGACCAGGGCTTGCAGATTTCTCGTAAGCGGAGTAGTTAAGATTGAAAGAGATGACGCACTACCGGTTCAGATAGATTATGGAACGGGCAACTGTGATGCAAAAGCAGTAGTTACAAGAGGAGATGAATCAAAAGAGATACTTCTGAAGAATAAACACAGAAATTTCTGGAACAGGTAGAAGTAAGGTTGAGGTTGAGGTTGAGGTTGAGGTTGAGGTTGAGGTTGAGGTTGAGGTTGAGGATTTCTTAACCTTAACCTTAACCTCAACCTTTTTATGATGCCTTGAGAACTTTCAGGTTTACGTGCTCAAGCTTATGTGTTGCGTAGTCGATTGTTATTTCCAGCTCATTCGTCGCCACTGAAGGCATCTCGAACATTGCATCCAGCATAATTGTCTCGCAGATGGATCTTAAACCGCGGGCGCCTAGTTTGAACTCAATAGCCTTATCAACAATATATTCAAGAACACCATCGGCGAAAGAGAGTTCAATATTATCCATCTTGAATAATTTGATGTACTGTTTTATCAGAGCATTCTTAGGTTCTGTTAGTATTTCTCTCAAAGCATCCCTGTCGAGAGGATTAAGATGAGTAAGAACAGGAAGTCGTCCGATAATCTCAGGAATAAGACCAAAAGATCTCAGATCCTGTGGGGCAATATATTGCAGCAAATTATTTTTATCTATCCTATCGCGGGCTTTAGATGCTCCGTAACCAACTACCTGGGTATTTAGACGCTGCGCAATTTTCTTGTCAATGCCTTCAAATGCACCACCGCATATAAAGAGGATATTTTTTGTATCAACAGGTATCATTTTCTGTTCAGGATGCTTTCTTCCTCCCTGTGGGGGGACGTTCACGATAGAGCCCTCAAGCAGTTTAAGAAGTCCCTGTTGTACACCTTCGCCTGATACATCGCGTGTTATGGACGGATTGTCGCCTTTTCTGGCAATTTTATCGATCTCATCTATAAAAACAATTCCTTTTTCAGCTGCCTTTACATCGTAATCGGCATTCTGGAGAAGCCGTGTGAGGAGACTTTCGATATCCTCACCAACATAACCGGCTTCTGTAAGTACGGTAGCATCTACAATTGTAAAGGGTACATGAAGCATCTTTGCCACCGTTCTGGCGAGCAATGTTTTACCTGTACCTGTTTCACCAACCAGTATGATATTTGATTTTTCAATCTCAATGTCATCAGCATCGGCCTTTTGCATCAGCCTTTTGTAATGATTGTAAACAGCTACTGAAATAATTTTCTTGGCCATGTCCTGCCCTATAACATACTGGTCGAGGAAATGCTTTATTTCTGCAGGTTTGAGTAAATTAATTGTATCAAACTTTACATTTTTTTTAACACTCATCTCCTCGTTCATGATGCTATGAGCCTGTTCTATGCAATGGTCGCAGATATGTCCCTCGAGACCTGCAATCAGCATATTGGCTTCCTTTTTTGTTCTACCGCAAAATGAACATTTATCCATCCACTAATTATTTATCAGCTTTCTGAAGAATCTCATCGATCATACCGTACTCTTTGGCTTCCAGAGATGTCATCCAGTAATCCCTGTCAGAATCTTTCTCAACCTTCTCTACCGTATTACCTGTATGCAAGGCAATTATTTCGTAAAGTTCTTTTTTGAGTTTCACAATCTCACGTACAGTAATTTCTATATCCGAAGCAACACCTTCTGCTCCTCCCATTGGTTGGTGTATCATTATCCTCGAGTGTTTGAGAGCCGATCTCTTGCCTTTTTTACCCGCTGTAAGAAGAACAGCTCCCATTGAGGCTGCCATTCCGGTGCAAATAGTAGCTATATCAGCAGAGATCCATTGCATCGTATCGTAAATGCCAAGACCGGCATTTACACCTCCACCGGGTGTGTTTAAATATATCTGTATATCTTTTGTAGGATCTGCAGAATCGAGGTATAATAACTGGGCCTGCACAATGTTTGCAACGTAGTCGTCGATGGGCAAGCCAAGAAAAATGATCCTGTCCATCATCAGACGCGAAAAAACATCCATTGAAGCAACATTTAACTGGCGTTCTTCAATAATAGTTGGGGAAATATAACTGTTGGAAACCGAAGTGTATTTGTGTAAGCTCATGCTGCTTATTCCACGTTTACTCCTTGCGAACTTTCCAAAATCGTCTAGAATATTCATATTTTTTAGCATTAATAATTAACATGCAAAGATAATAAAATAAAAATTAATCTTTCTGAAGATGTTAACTACTGCTCAAACAGCTTATTGAAATCTTCCACTGTAATGCTCTTAGGTTCAAGCTTTATCATTTCTTTCATCAGAAGGATCACCTTTTCCTCGAGTATCTTTTCTGCTATTCTCTTGGCATCTTCTTCTCTTTTCAGTGTTTCTTTCGCATAATTTGCAATCTGATCGTCGGTTGCATAATACAGACCGTACTGCTGGAACTGATACCTGGTAATACTTTCAGCCTCTTTTTGTAATTCTTCATCGCTGATTTTCACTTCATTATCACGGGCCACTTTATTTCTGATGAGCTGCCACTTAAGGTCTTTTCTGAAACTGTCGAACTCTTTTTCGATCTGTTCCACGGTAGTTTTTTCATTTACCCTTAGCAACCATCTTTTTAAAAATTCTTCAGGGAGATGGAACTCAATTTTTTCCATGGCCATTTCTTTGATATCTGTCATTACCCTGTAATCGCTTTCGCGTTTCAGATTGACAGCTATCTCTTCCTCTATTTTTTTCATGAATTCTTCTTCCGAACTTATAACACCTTCTCCAAAGATCTTGTCGTATAGCTCTTGTCCGGTTTCAGCCGGGAAGAAACGGCTAATGTCGGAAATTGTAAAACGATATTTTGGCCACAGATCAGTAACCTCTTCTTTTTTCTTGTGTAGAATACCGGCAATCTCAGTATCATTGGGGAATGCCGTCTTAATGTCGAAATCAACTGTATCGTTAAGGCCTTTTCCTAAAAATTCCTTTTTAATATTATCGTCTTTAATGATATCAATGCCAATTGAAGTTTCATCAACAGATGGACCCTCAGGCATTATATTGCCTTCATTATCAACCGCTTCTATTTTTCCTTTAATTACGTCTTTATCTTCGGTTGATTCAGCTTTCCTTAATTCACCGTAACGACGGGTATAGTTCTGTAGATAATCGTTCTTCATCTTTTCGTCGATGATGATCTCATATTCATGAACTTTATTCTTTTTGGATAACTTGAGATCCACAACAGGGCTGAGTCCAAGTTCGAAGGTAAAAGTAAAATCATCCTGAGTGTCGAAATCGATTATCTCCTTCTCGTCTGCTTTTGGAAGAGGATCTCCGAGGATTTCAATTTTCTCATCGGTGATATATTTCTGGATGCTTTCTGTAACTACTTTATTAATTTCGTCGATCTCCACAGCTCTGCCATACATTTTCCTGATGAGTCCAATTGGCACCATACCGGGACGAAATCCTTTTATTGTTGCTTTCTTCCTGTGATCTTTTAATACTGTTTCTACTTTCTCCTCATAATCGTTTTTAACGATATTCACCTTTAGCAGTGCATTGAGATCGTCGATGTTTTCTCTTGTAATGTTCATGTTATTATTTTGTTTATTGCCTTGGTTAAAAAAACCGCCAAAACGCACTTTGAAAGAGGTTACGGGCGGTTTGACACATATTGTGCGGATGAAGGGACTCGAACCCCCACGTCACGAAGACACAAGATCCTAAGTCTTGCTCGGCTACCAATTACGACACATCCGCGGTAAAATTCCCCGCAAAAGTATAATAATTTATCATGAAAACAAATTGATTATCTACCTGCGCAATTCAAAGTTTTTTCCGAGATAGACTTTTCTTACGTGCTCATCATCGGCTAATTGTGCTGAAGTGCCTGATTTTAGTATCCTGCCTTCGAAAAGAAGATAAGCCCTATCGGTGATTGTGAGGGTCTCGTGAACGTTATGATCGGTAATAAGTATACCTATATTTTTTTCTCTGAGTTTTGATACAATTTCCTGGATGTCTTCCACAGCTATCGGGTCGACGCCAGCAAATGGCTCGTCAAGTAAAATGAATTTTGGTTTGAGAGCAAGGGCACGCGCTATTTCAGTACGCCGTCTCTCACCACCGGAGAGCTGGATCCCTTTGCTTGTCCTGATCTTGTGCAAACCAAATTCTCCGAGCAGCGTTTCGAGTCGTTCTTCCTGTTCCGGTTTTGGAAGACCCGACATTTCGAGTACCGCCCTGATATTATCTTCAACCGACATATTTCTGAAAACTGAAGCTTCCTGTGCAAGATAGCCTATGCCTTTCCTTGCTCTTTTGTAAACGGGAAGAGTTGTGATATCCTCATTGTCAAGAAAAATCTTCCCCTCACGTGGCCGGATCAGACCAACAATCATGTAAAATGTAGTGGTTTTTCCTGCACCATTTGGTCCGAGTAAGCCAACTATCTCGCCCTGTTCAACTTCCACTGAGACATGATCTACAACAGTCCTGCTGCGATATTTTTTTACCAGATTTTCTGTATACAGTTTCATTTATGATTTATGAAGTTGCGGCTTCTGGTTTCTCATCAAAAAATTCTTTACGTTCTTTGTCTTTCTGCCTCATTACACCGGCAGAAATTAAAATACTTATTTCATACAGAATAAGAAGAGGTATTGCTACAAGAGTTTGAGAAAAGACATCCGGAGGAGTGATAATGGCAGCAATAATGAATATGATCACAATCGCATGCTTTCTGTATTTCCTCATAAAACTAGGTGTAAGTATGCCAATCTTGGTAAGAAAGAACGACACAATAGGCAGCTCAAATACCAATCCTGTCGCCAGACAAATTGAGGTTAGCGTGCCAATATAGGATCTCACATTTATCTGGTTTACAACCGAAGGGTCAATTTCATATGAACTGAGAAAGTGAATTGAGAGAGGTGCAAGCATAAAATATCCAAAACAGACACCTATAAAAAACAGACCGGAAGCAGCCATTACTGCACCTTTAGCATAACGTGCTTCAGTTGCTTTAAGAGCGGGTTTGAAAAATTGCCAGAACTCCCAGAGTATAACCGGAAATGCCAGTATAATACCCGCTACCATTGCAGCAGTAATATGAGTAGTAATCTGTCCCGACATTTTTATACTGATGAGATTCAACGGCTTGGTGTTGATGCAGAGAGCCGGGGTGTTAAGGTATTGTCCGAGCTCACAAAGCAGCCTGTTAGTGATGAACTCAGGCTTTTTGGGGCCCAGTATAATATCGTTGAAAAGAATATTTTTGAAGATAAAAGCTATTATCATAAAAACAACTATAGCTAAAATAGAACGTATTATGTGCCATCTTAATTCCTCAAGATGTTGAAGAAATGACATCTCCTTTTCGCCATTCTTCCCTTTTTTCCCAAATATTGACATTTAAACTTTATTAGGTATTGTGAAATTCAGGCTGTAAAGATGATAAATCTTCTCAAGCAAAACAATAACTATCTTTTTCCTGTTATTGGGAAACATTGCAAGGAGATACCTGAAAAATAGAATAAATTTTTGTATTCTCTGGTTGTTAAGACTGTCACTTACATGTCCGGTTATTTATGTTTGCATTATGCCGGAAGCAGTAAAAATTTTACTTAAAACCAATTATGTTAATTAATTCTTAAAACTATTAATTGATTGAGAAAATTATTAACTTTATATAAACTGTAAAATCGAAGTTCTTCAAGGAACTTTACTTTGTTGATTAATTTTATCATTTTGGAAGAAGATGTTGAACGATTCTACAATACATGATTACCTTAAAAAATATTTTGGGTTTGATACATTCAAGGGTAATCAGGAACATATAATAAGTAATGTACTTGCCGGGCGCGATACCTTTGTGCTTATGCCTACAGGAGGAGGGAAGTCGCTTTGTTATCAGCTGCCGGCTGTGATGAAAACCGGAATAGCTATTGTTATCTCTCCTCTTATTGCATTAATGAAGAATCAGGTTGATGCAATGCGAAACTTCAGCACTAATGATGATGTTGCACATTTTCTTAATTCATCACTCACTAAAACCGAAATAGCCCGTGTAAAAAAGGATGTACTATCGGGAAAAGCAAAACTGTTGTATGTGGCACCTGAATCTCTTACAAAGGAGGAAAATATTGAATTCCTCAAAAATATAGAGATCTCATTTTATGCAATTGATGAGGCACACTGTATTTCTGAGTGGGGACATGATTTCAGACCTGAGTACCGGCGTATACGGCCGATTATTGATATGATTGGAAGATCGCCCATTATTGCCCTTACCGCTACGGCTACTCCAAAAGTCCAGCACGACATACTGAAAAATCTTAATATACTCGACGCCGAGGTATTTAAGTCTTCTTTCAACAGACCAAACCTGTACTATGAGGTAAAGTCAAAACAGGATGTAACAAAAGAGATCATAAAATATATAAAAAATAATCCCGGGAAATCAGGAATTATTTATTGTCTGAGCCGCAAGAAGGTTGAGGAAATGGCTGAAGTCCTTAAGGTAAATGGAATTAAGGCTCTTCCGTATCACGCCGGGATGGACTCTGCGACGCGAACCATGAATCAGGATAAATTCCTGATGGAAGAAGCAGAAATTATCGTTGCAACAATCGCCTTTGGGATGGGAATTGACAAACCCGATGTACGGTTTGTAATACATTACGACATACCAAAGAGCCTGGAAGGATATTACCAGGAGACCGGTCGGGCCGGACGCGATGGTGGGGAAGGGAATTGCATAGCGTACTATAGCTATAATGATATTCTGAAGCTTGAAAAGTTCATGCAGGGAAAACCCATAGCCGAACAGGAGATCGGGAAACAACTGCTTTTGGAAACCGTTTCTTACGCCGAGTCTTCAGTATGCAGGCGGAAGCTCCTTCTTCACTATTTTGGAGAAGAATATCTGAATGAAAATTGTGAAGCCTGCGACAACTGTCTGCATCCTAAAGCTCAGTTCGAAGGCAATGAGGCAGTTGTGAACGTTCTCGAAACAATACTTGCTGTAAAAGAGAAATTTAAGGCAGATCATATTGCCAATATTCTCTCAGGTAAAGTCACATCTGCTATTAAATCATACAAGCATCATAAAATTGAGTATTTCGGAATAGGCGAAGATAAAGATGAAAAATTCTGGAATATGGTTATCAGACAAGCTCTGATTGCCAAATTCCTTACAAAGGATATCGAGAACTACGGTCTTCTTAAATTAACTCCAAAAGGAATGGAGTTTCTCGAAAATCCTACTTCATTCATGCTTGCAGAAGATCACGATTATGCTGATACAACAGATGAGGAAAATGCTTTCGGGGCAAGAACCGCTGTTGTAGATGAAGAACTATTCAGCATATTGAAGGATTTAAGAAAGAAACTTTCGAAAATAAAGGATGTGCCACCTTTTGTCATTTTCCAGGATCCGTCTCTTGAAGACATGGCAATTCAATACCCTATTACAATTGATGAGCTTCAGAATATCTCAGGTGTGGGAGCAGGGAAGGCGCAGCGTTATGGTGAGGAATTCATTGAGATTATCAAAAGATATGTTGAGGAGAAAGAGATCATCAGACCACTCGATATGGTGGTTAAATCTGTTGTCAATAAATCAGGTTTAAAGGTCTACATAATTCAGAGTATCGACATGAAAAGACCTCTCGAAGATATAGCCGAAGCTAAAGGACTGGAGATGCCGGAGCTAGTCTCGGAAATTGAGGCTATCGTTAATTCAGGCACTCGTATTAACCTCGATTATTATATTGATTCCACCATCGACGAGGAACGTCAGCACGACATATATTCTTATTTCAGGGAAGAAGCGGAATCAGATTCTCTTGAGGAAGCCATCAAAGAACTCGGTAACGAATTCGAAGAAGAAGAAATCAGACTTGTCAGAATAAAGTTCCTGTCAGAAATGGGAAATTAGCGGATTGCGGATTTGGGATTGCGGATTCCTTTTTAATAAAACCGATATAACATAAAACGGATAAACTACCTGAGACGGCAGAAACCATCTCAGTAGTCCGCTCTTGCCATACCTTCCCGCAGTATTCCGGATTATTAAAAAATCTGGTATGGATTTTAAAAGAAAGATCAAAAGATAGCCAGCCAGAAGAATTGGGTTTATCAGACTACCAATCAGATATGAAATTTCCAGAAGTATAATTGAAAAAGTTAGAATTCCTGTTAAAATTGTATCTCTGTCGGTATAAAATGCGCTCTTTGAAATCCATCTTTTTCTCTGTTGCAGAAATGAGCCCGGAGTAGCTGAAGCTTTAGCGGTTACAATCGCCTCCGGAGATTCAATCCACAGAATAATTGAATTCCTCTCACACTTTAAACTATGAAGCAGGAAAATGTCATCACCTGAATTAATCTCGTCATGAAGGTCAGTGGAATGCCTGAGGTATGTCTCCTTCCCGAATGCCAGGTTAGCACCATTACACATTATCGGTTTTCCGGATAAGGCTGAGCCAGCAGTAATTCCCTGGAGACTTAGAAACTCCAGGTCCTGAAATCTACTGAAAAAACCAGCTCCTGACTCAAGCCGAACAGGGCAAATTATCATATCAGGGTTATGTTCCTGATAATATGAAGCAATAATACTTACCCAGCTTTCACCCATGTAACAATCTGCGTCTGTAGTAATAATAAGTCTACCCAGCGCAATTGAAATCCCGTCCCTTATTGCAGATTTTTTCCCTTTTCCTTTATTATTTATGATTCTTAACTTTTGTATTCCATGATACTGATTGGCTACTTCATATGTTTTATCAGTTGAATTGTCATTTACTACAATGACTTCAAAGAGATCACCCGGATAATCCTGAAGGTGAAGACTGTTTAAAAGACGGGAGATATTCTGTTCTTCGTTACGGCAAGGTACAATGACTGATACGAAAACCGATGGTTTGGCAGTAATTTTATATGGTTTCGCCCTGGCAAGTTTATTATAATATTTAAAAAGGAGTATTATATAAGGAAGGATCAGTATGATGGGCAGCCAGATCATGTTTTATTCCTTCAGCCATTCGAACATCCTGTAATGAAGACTTTTCATGCCAAGCATTTCATAAGTATTCTGAGCAACTGAATTATTTGTTTCTACGTACAGACGTAACCCGGCTATGCACTCTTTTTCACCATCATTTTTTATATGGTGATACATTGACCTGAAAATACCTTTCCTCCTGTATTCCGGCAGCACATAAACAGATTGAAACCACCATACGTTGCAGTTTCTCCAGTCACTCCATTCATAAGTAATGAGAAGTGAAGCGACAACTATCCCATCATTCGCGGCTACCCAGTATTGTCCGCGTGACTGATCTTCGAAAACAGCGTTTACTCCTTTACTTATAATATCAGGAGCAAGGGTCATCTTTTCGGTTTCCCAGGCCATTTTCTGCTGAAAGTCAATAATTATTTCTGAGTCGGAGTGTGTTGCTTTTCGGATTGTTATCATGTTTATCATCCCTAATTTTGAAATCCATTAACCACAAAGTTCACAAAGTTTTACACAGAGTTCACAAAGAAATAACTTTGTGTGCTTTTAGTCTCCGTTGTATGCTTTGTGGTAAAAAAAGAGGTCATTTGTATTCATCCCAACTCTTAATTTCCAGATCATCAATGCTCAACTTACAACAGGCAAGGATAAATGCGCTTGCCAGACGTGCATTTGTTATAAGTGGCACGTTATAATCCACTGCACTGCGTCGTATGGTGTAATCGTTGTTAAGTTCTTTATCACTAAGATCTTTTGGGATATTCACAACAAGATCCACCTCACGCGATTTAATAAGATCTATTGTGTTCGGTGATTTGTTTTCGTCAGGCCAGTATGCTACATGTGCCTCAATGCCTGCATTTTCAAGAAATTGTTGTGTGCCTCGTGTTGCATAAAGCTTATGTCCTTTTTCCTGTAATGCCCTGGCGCTGTTTATCAGCTCAACTTTTGATCTTGCGGGACCGGTTGACAGAAGGATGCTCTTTTTGGGGACCCTGTAACCAACAGAAAACATAGCTTTAAGGATAGCTTCATAAAATCCTTCGCCTATACAGCCAACCTCACCTGTGGAAGACATATCCACACCCAGAACAGGATCAGCTTTGGCAAGCCGGGAGAAACTGAACTGCGGAGCTTTAACACCAACATAATCGAGCTCGAAGATTGTCTTGACAGGTTTCTCGGCAGGGACCCCAAGCATCACTTTCGTCGCAAGTTCGATGAGATTTGTCTTAAGAACCTTGGAAACAAATGGCATGCTCCGGCTTGCGCGTAGATTACATTCTATAACTTTAATGTCATTGTCCTTTGCAAGAAACTGAATATTAAATGGTCCTGAAATATTAAGTTCTTTTGCTATCTGCCGCGAAATACGTTTTATCCTTCTTGATGTTTCAAAATATATCTTCTGTGCCGGGAATACCATTGTTGCATCACCCGAATGGACACCTGCAAATTCAACATGCTCACTTATAGCGTAAGCAAGCATTTCTCCATCACGGGCAACTGCATCGATTTCAATTTCTTTGGCATTTTCAATAAATTCTGAAACCACTACAGGATATTGTTTTGAAACCTGGGCTGCGAGCTTGAGGAAGTGGGACAGTTCATTTTTGTTTGAAACCACGTTCATTGCTGCGCCGGAGAGTACATAAGATGGGCGTATGAGCACAGGGAAGCCTATTCTGTCTACGAATTCAAAGATATCATCGATTGTTGATAATTCTTTCCAGCGTGGCTGATCAACTTTCAGGTTATCAAGCATTTCAGAAAACTTATGTCTGTTCTCAGCTCTGTCGATTGAAACGGGTGAAGTACCCAATACAGGTACCTTCTCCTTGTAGAGTCTCATCGCAAGGTTATTGGGAATCTGTCCGCCTACTGATACTATTACGCCACCCGGGTTTTCAAGATCAATTATATCGAGAACTCTTTCAAAAGTAAGCTCATCAAAATAGAGCCTGTCGCAGATATCATAGTCAGTACTCACTGTTTCGGGATTATAATTTATCATCACTGATCTGAATCCCTCTTTTTTTATTGTGGTGATGGCATTTACGGAGCACCAGTCAAATTCAACGCTCGATCCGATACGGTATGCGCCTGAGCCCAGAACAATAACTGATTTTTTGTCATTCTCACATTTAATATCGTGCTCCGAACCACTGTATGTCAGATAAAGATAATTTGTAACAGCCGGGTATTCTGCAGCCAGAGTATCTATCTGTTTTATATAAGGAACAATGCCGAGGCCTTTTCGAAAACTCCTCACTTTCATCAGATCGTCATTAATGCTATCCTGGCCTGACTTTAAAACATGCCGTGCAATCTGGAAGTCGCTGAAACCATTTATTTTTGAATGGGAGAGGAGATCAACAGGAATAGATTCAAGAGTGGTGTAATTACAAAGCTCATCCTTTATGCTTATAATGTTCCGAAGCTTGTAAAGGAACCATTTATCAATTTTTGTAAGCTCATATATTCTATCGACTGACATTCCGGCCTCAAGTGCTTCTGCAATTGAAAAGATGCGCATATCGGTTGGCTCAGAAAGCTCTCTTTCGATGTCCTCAAAACCAAGATTCCGGTTTCCGGTGAAACCGTGCATCCCCTGTCCGATCATCCGTAACCCTTTCTGGATGACCTCTTCGAATGTACGGCCGATTGCCATCACCTCCCCGACACTCTTCATGCTGCTTCCTATCAGATGTGATACTCCTTCGAATTTGTTGAGATCCCATCGTGGTATTTTACATACTATGTAGTCGAGAGCAGGTTCAAAACAGGCAGTAGTATTTTTTGTAACAGAGTTTTTAAGTTCATGAAGACCATAACCCATTGCCAGCTTTGCTGCAATAAATGCAAGCGGATACCCGGTTGCTTTGGATGCCAGTGCACTTGACCGTGAGAGGCGGGCATTGACTTCAATAACACGATAATCTTCCGAATCAGGAGCAAGCGCATACTGAACGTTACATTCTCCTACTATACCTATATGTCGTATAATTCTTATTGAGAGTTCTCTCAGCTTATGATACTCACTGTTTGTGAGGGTCTGGGATGGTGCCACCACTATGCTTTCTCCTGTATGAATGCCGAGAGGATCAAAATTCTCCATATTACACACCGTAATGCAGTTATCATACTTATCCCTTACTACCTCGTATTCGACTTCCTTCCATCCTTTAAGTGATTCTTCTACAAGAATCTGGTTGGAATATGAAAATGCTTTTGAAGCAAGTGTTCTTAGCTCATCGGTATTCGAAGCAAATCCACTTCCTTGTCCGCCAAGTGTATATGCAGCTCTTATTATTATCGGAAAACCGAGTTTTCCTGCAGCATCTACGGCCTCTTCCACCCCTGTTACAGCTATGCTGCTTGGAGTCTTAACGTCTATTTCATCAAGTTTTTTTACAAACAACTCTCTGTCTTCGGTATCCATTATTGCCGTTACCGGAGTACCAAGCACTCTTACATTATATTTTTCAAAAACCCCCGTTTTATAGAGTTCTGTACCGCAGTTAAGAGCTGTCTGACCGCCAAAGGATAAAAGTATGCCATCGGGCCTTTCCCTGGCAATGACTTTCTCAACAAAATATGGGGTAATTGGTAAAAAATAGATTTTATCGGCAAGTTCTTCCGAGGTTTGAACTGTTGCAATATTAGGATTTATAAGAACAGTGCTTACATCTTCTTCTTTTAACGCTTTCAAAGCCTGGGAACCGGAGTAATCAAACTCTCCTGCTTCACCGATTTTTAATGCTCCTGAACCAAGGATTATCACCTTTTTTACTACATCTTTCATCATCCGGATTTGAGGTTCAAAAATAACATAATTTTTTAATAAGGATTTGTTTTTATGAAAAAATGAATATATTTGCAAAATAAATGCATAATTATGCAAAAAACGAAAAGACTTCTGGCAATTGAGAAAATTATTTCTGAAGAAAAAATTTCTGTTCAGGAGGAATTGCTAAAAAAACTGAAAGGGAAAGGAATAACCTGTACTCAGGCTACGTTATCCCGCAATTTAAGGCAGCTGGGTGTTGGACGTGTCCCTGATGGTACCGGAGGTTATAAGTATTCTCTGACTGATAATAACAGGAATCACGAAAAAGTATCATTGAAATTGAATATTGTACCGGTAATACAAGATATAGTTGAGGCGAAAGGTCTTATGGTAATTAAAACAATTCCTGGCAATGCAAGTAACACCGCCTTCTATATAGATGGTGCAGGGAGGTATGAAATTGCCGGAACAATTGCCGGAGACGATACTATTCTGGTCATACCAAGAGACGGAGTAACTAACCCTCAGGTGCATGCCTGTCTGGAGATTATCCTTCCGGGAATACATGACCAGATCAAAGGCAGGAAGTGAGGATAGACGGATTAAGGAATGGGGTACAAGGCGGACGGATTGCTTCGTCGCTGGCGCTCCTCGCAATGACGGATAAAGTTAGTAGATTAATTTAAACTCAAATAAAATGAAAGAAAAAGTAGTTCTCGCGTATAGTGGTGGTTTGGATACATCAGTTATCCTTAAATGGTTAATAGACAAAGGTTATGATGTAATTGCCTTTATCGCCGATGTTGGTCAGACCGAAGATTTTGAAGCCTGCAAAGAAAAGGCAATATTACTTGGTGCATCAAAGGTGATAATAGCTGATCTTAAACGCGAGTTTGTTGATGGTTATGTGCTTAAAGCAATAATGGCAAATGCCATATATGAAGACAGGTATCTTCTTGGTACTGCACTGGCAAGACCACTCATTGCAAAGAAACAAATAGAGGTTGCTAAAGCTGAGGGTGCCAATTCTGTTGCACACGGTGCTACCGGAAAAGGAAATGATCAGGTAAGGTTTGAACTCTGCTATTATGCTCTGATGCCCGGAGTGAATGTTATTTCTCCGTGGAAAGACAAAGAGTTTCTTGCTACTTTCAAGGGAAGAACCGATCTGTTAAAATATGCTTCGGAAAAGAAAATTCCGGTTAAGGCAAGTATTGATAAACCTTACAGTGAGGATGATAACCTGATGCATATCAGTCATGAAGCCGGTATTCTTGAAGATCCGATGTATACTCTTCACAAAAGTATGCTTGAAAAAATGGTTATGCCCATGGATGCACCGGATAAAGAAACCAGGATTGTGATACACTTTAAAAACGGATTACCTGTAAAGCTTGTCAACAAGGAAGATGGTACTGTTAAGGAAGATTCTTATGATATGTACATATATCTGAATGAACTCGCCGGGAAAAATGGCATTGGTTTGCTCGATATGGTAGAGAACAGGTTTGTAGGCATTAAATCAAGAGGAGTCTATGAGACACCTGCTGCAACAGTTTTACATATTGCACACAAGGATATTGAAGGTATCGCAATGGACAGAGAGGTAATGCGTCTTGTTAATATGCTTACTCCTAAATTCGCTGAGATTATTTATAATGGGTTCTGGTTCAGCCCCGAGATGGATTTCCTGATGGCTGCAATTGAAAAAAGCCAGGAACTCATTGATGGCAGTGTACACCTTTGTCTTTATAAAGGCAATGTGCTTATTGAAGGACGTGAATCACCGTCTTCATTATACAACAAAAAGCTTTCAAGCATGGATATTGAGGGTGGCTTTGATCAGACCGACAGCAAGGGCTTTATAAGAATTAATGCAATCAGACTTATGGCTCACAGGGCAATTGTTGAAGCTAGCCAGAAGAAGTAACTGTTAAGGTTAAGGTTGAGGCTGAGGCTGAGCAACCTTAACCTCAACCTCAACCTCAACCTAGTTAGAATAAAGATCAATTAATAAAATTATTAACCATGAAACTCTGGGAAAAAGGGATAAATCCCGAACCTGCAATCATTGAATTTACAGCAGGGAAAGACAGGAAAACCGATCTTGCACTCACAAAGTGGGATATTATCGGTTCGATGGCACATGTGATAATGCTGGAAGATGTAGGATTGCTCTCAGAGGATGAGAAAAATGGTCTACTGAAAGCACTTCATTCACTGTTTGTTTCTGATGAACAAAGAAGTCTTGTCATTGAAAAAGACGTTGAAGATATTCATTCACAGATCGAAAAGGAGATGTCGTCAATCCTCGGAACCACTGGTAAGAAGATCCATACCGGAAGATCCCGGAATGACCAGGTGCTTGTTGATATACGTCTTTACACCCGCGAGCAGATTGATCAGCTTTCAATATTGATCAGAGCCCTTTTTACAAGGTTGCAGTCGTTGAGTGACCAGCATAAAGAAGTACTTATTCCCGGTTATACACATATGCAGCCGGCAATGGTCTCATCCTTTGGCTTGTGGTTTGGCGCTTATGCGGAATCTCTTGCCGATGATGTTCTTATACTTGCGGGCGCCAGGTCTCTTAATAATCAGAATCCTCTGGGTACTGCAGCAGGGTATGGTACAACTTTGCCGATTAACAGGAAACTTACGTCAGACCTGCTTGAATTTGATGATCTTATTTACAATTCAGCTTACGCAAGTCTGAGCAGGGGTAAAATTGAAATGGCAGTTGCTTCGGCTCTGGCTTCGGTTGCTCAAACGCTCTCAAGATTTTCAATGGATGTTTGTCTTTATATGACCTCCGAATTCCGGTTTATAGATTTTCCGGATGAGTATATAACCGGATCAAGCATTATGCCTCAGAAGAGGAATCCTGATGTGTTTGAACTTATACGGGCCAGGGCAAATGTTATTCAGACTCTCCCAAATCAGATAGCTATACTCACATCAAACCTGATGTCGGGTTACAACAGGGACCTTCAATTACTTAAGCAGTTAATATTTGATGCATTCGGAGAAATAAGAGAATGTATTGAAATCATGCTTCTTATGCTTAATAATATAAAAATTAAAAAGAACATAACAGATAACCCATTGTATAACACAATCTTCAGCACTGAAGAAGTAAACCGTCTTGTAAAACAGGGTATCCCCTTCAGAGATGCCTATAAGGCTGTGTCTGATATGGTGAAGAATTCGACATTTTCAAGAACAGTGATAACTGATTATGTTCATGAAGGGAGTATCGGAAATCTCTGTAACAAAGAAATTGCAGGATTATTTGAGAGCAGGATGGCAAGCTTTAAGAACAGGTCGGCAGCTGAGCTGGCTGATAAGATGATGCACCATGTGACGAACTAAGATTTTCGGATTGGGGATTTTTGATTGCGGAATCCCCAATCCACGCCTTTTTGCAATTTTCTCCTCTGTGGCCCCCTGTGGCTCTCTGTGTAAGTTTTATTTTATTTTTTCGACTTCTTAATATTCTCTATAAAAACATCAAACAAATAATCAGTATCTGTCGGGCCTCCTGATGCTTCCGGGTGAAACTGCGTTGAAAAGAACGGTTTATTTTTATGTTTCATGCCCTCATTCGTATTGTCATTGATGTTTATGAAAAGTGGTTCCCATTCGGCGCCAAGTGTCTTATTATCAACTGCAAATCCGTGATTCTGTGATGTTATATATGCTTTGTCGGTTCCAACCTGAAGAACCGGCTGGTTATGGCTCCTATGGCCATATTTAAGTTTATAAGTATCTGATCCTGACGCCAGGGCCATCAGCTGGTTACCCAGACAGATCCCAAAAACAGGTTTATCACCTTCGAATGATTTTTTAATATTCTCTATAGTAGCTACGCACATTTTCGGATCACCTGGACCGTTTGAAAGAAACAGACCATCAAACTCCTCTTTATGATAGTCATAATCCCATGGAACCCTTATTATTGTAGTGTCTCTTTTCAGAAGATTTCTGATGATGTTATATTTAACGCCGCAATCGACAAGTAATATTTTATATTTCCCGTTTCCGTAAATCTTCTTCCCGTGTGTGCTTACTTCAGCTACCAGATTTACCTTGTTTGGGTCATAAAAATCTGTTGTTAGTCCTTCAGGTTCAATCTTGCCTAACATTGCGCCTTTCTCCCTGATTCTTTTTGTCAGTGCTCTTGTATCAATTCCATAAATACCCGGTACGCTGTTTCTTCCCAGCCATTGGTCAAGGCTTTCTGTTGCATTCCAGTGGCTGTATTCGAATGAATAATCAGATACAATCAGGCCTGAGATATGTACAGATGAAGATTCGTAGAAACGAAACAGATCATTTTCTTCGCTTTTTGCGGGTGCGCCATAATTCCCAATCAACGGATATGTCAGACAAAGTATTTGTCCACGGTATGAAGGATCTGTTAAGCTTTCGGGATATCCTGTCATTGCTGTATTAAAAACCACTTCTCCGGCAGCCGGTATACATGAACCAAATAATCTCCCCTGATAAACTGTGCCGTCTTCAAGGGTAAGATTTATCTTTACACTATTTTTCATCAATCTTTAATTATTTTCTGTTCATCTAAACAATGCAACAGCTTTTTCAATCTGTTCCATTGCTTTTATCACTGTCGAATGAGTTGTTCCAAGATTCATTCTCATAAATCCCTCACCACCCGGTCCGAATGCTGAACCTTCATTCATGCCAATTCCTGCTTTATGTACAAAGAAATTCTGAAGTTCTTTTCCCGTCATGCCGAACTTGCGGCAATCGAGCCATATCATATATGTTGCTTCAGGTTGTACAGGGATAATTTCCGGAATCATCCGCGCACAATAATCTTTTACATATTCCACATTATTATCAACATACTCAACAAGGGCATCTAACCAGTCGTGACCATGAGTATATGCAGCAACAGAAGCAATTGTTCCGAAAATATTACCCCCTACGATATGCAGGTTATCTACTACTTTGGAAAATGTTTTTCTCAGTTCAGGGTTTGAGATGATCACCGATGATGTAGATAGTCCGGCAAGGTTAAATGTCTTACTGGGGGCAATTAAGGTAATGGTTTTATCTGCAATCTCATCGGAAAGAGATGCAAGTGGTGTATGAATATACCCTGGTAGCATAAGATCGCAATGTATCTCATCTGATATCATCAGAATATTGTTTTTCAGGCAGATCACAGCAATATTATATAGTTCTTCAGGCTCCCATACTCGTCCGACCGGATTATGAGGATTTGAAATAAGAATCATTTTTGTATCTGTGTCGATAACATTTACAAGGGAATTGTAATCCATCGACCATTTCCCCTCAGATTCGGTAAGGTTGTTATAGATAAGCTTCCTCCCATGAGCTTCAGCAGCCGTGAAGAATGGAAAATATACTGGTGGTTGTACAATTATGCCATCACCGGGCTTAGTAAATGCAAGAGTGCAGAAATTCAAGGCCGGCACAATTCCGGGGCAAAATGAGATCCAATCTCTTTCCAGTGCCCAGTTGTGCCTGGTTCTGGTCCAGTTAATTATTGACGAAAAATATTCCGGGGAACGATAGGTGTATCCAAATATCTCATGGCCGATTCGTTTACGGAGAGCATCAACAATAAAATCAGGTGTCTTAAAATCCATATCGGCGACCCACATGGGTATGACATCTTTAACACCGAATGTCTCAACCCTGCGATCATATTTAATGCAATCAGTACCTTCTCTGACTATAGTTTCATCGAAGTTCCACATCCTAAAATTAGTCTGGTTTCAGGGGCCTAAAGATAGGTAAAAAAATTTGGAGTTTAGAGTGACTAGAGTGACTAAAGTGAGTGACTGAAGTGAGTGACTAAAGTGACTAGAGTCACTAGAGTTGGTCACTTTAGCTCACTTTAGTCACTTTAGTCACTTTAGCTCACTTTAGTTTCAATATTATTTACTACTTTTATGATCGGTTTTTGATTGATTGTTTAAAATTAAAATTAACTCAAATGAAAAAGATTTTTGCAGGATTTATACTTCCATTATTAATTATCAGCATCACCTCACTGAGTTCATGTAAGGACAGGGCTGCTGCGAAACAGCAGAAAGAAGCTGAAACTGAAGCTGTAAAGCAGATTCCG
The DNA here is from genome assembly GCA_038245405.1 of Bacteroidales bacterium. Taxonomy (GTDB): domain Bacteria; phylum Bacteroidota; class Bacteroidia; order Bacteroidales; family VadinHA17; genus LD21. Next base: position 8,255 of record JBBRSO010000004.1, on the reverse strand, counting down.
GAACAGATTGAATCTCATATTTATCCTCTGCCTACATCCGCTGAGGTTATCAGGATGCTCACTGATCTGGAAGTTGGTTATATAATTGGGATTACAAATCCTGTAGAAAATACCAAGAAGTATTTTATCAGCACCACAAGAGCAATAAATCTGGGTGTTTTTGGAGCTGATCTTAGTTATGTTACTCTTTATAATCAGCAACAACAGGTTATAAATTATCTTGAGGCTATCAGATCTCTGGCAAATGAGCTGAACATGTCAAAAATCTATAACGAGGATTTATATAATAAAATTAAGCAGAATTTTGATAATAAAGATGAACTGGTAAAGGTACTTACCGGTTCCTTTAACGATACCTATGCATATCTGAATGACAACGATCAGCAGCCTCTTGCACTTCTTGTTGTCGGTGGCGCATGGGTTGAAGGAATGTACCTCACTACTCACGTTTCAGAAGCTGCTTATCAGGTTGCCGGGATATCAAAGGTTTTACTTGAGCAGAAAAATTCATTTGATCTATTTCTTAACATCACCAAACCTTATCTTACCGATCCGAGTGTTGGTGACTTTGTTAAAAAGCTGGATGCTGTAAAACAAGTATATGCAGGTATTGGTACAAGCCTTACCGAACAGAATATTATTGATATTACAAAAGTTATTGGCGAGGTAAGGGAACAGATCGTACAATAATAATGTTATAATTCTTTGGCCGCAAAGAATCTTACTTTGCGGTCTTTTTTTTATTTAGTGATCTTATGAGGGAATCGGTATTACTAGCCTTAATACATATTTTTGCAATTGTTTCGACGATCAACCCTGCCGGCATATCTTCGAGAGGGAAAAAGATCCTGCGCAGTGACCTCAGAAGATATCTTAACCGCGAACTCGAAGAAGAATACTACTCTCTGTTTGAGAATAACCTCGAATTTTATTCCAACGAACTAAAGAGTGTAGACAAGGCTGAACTTGCCGACGATGAATCGCTCATATCTTTTCAGATCACAAATATCTGCCGTCAGATAAAAAAGGGATTATTTCTTGAAGAACGAATGATCGTCTTTTTACAGCTTATTGAGTTCGCTTTTGAGGACGGAATGATATCCGAGCAGGAGAAGACAATTATAGACATCGTTTCACGTACCTTCAATATAAACAAAAAGGAGTACGAAAATGCAATTGCTTTCATGATTGGCAGGGCATACGATAATGTTTCGCCGGAATGTATTCTGATTATAGAAAGTGATAATACTCAACAATCGGGAGCAGAGCTATATAAGAATTACGACAAATGGCGCCACATCAGGCTGAAAGGGTTCAAGGGACATCTTGTTGTGATGCATATAGAGAGCACCGGTACTCTTATTTTTACATATGATGGTTCTCTTGTCCTGTATTTTAAAGGCCGCGATATTATAGCATGCAGGCCATACCTCCTCGACCGTGGTGTAAACATTAAGGGACAAGGAATAGATCCGATCTATTATTCAAAAATTTTCAAAAAATTTGTTTCCAGAAAATTTCCTGAAAAGATAATCTTCGAAGGACACGACATTGAGTTTCTGTTCAAGAATTCTGAAAACGGCCTTCAGAAAATGAATTTCAGAGTTGAATCTGGAAATCTGATTGGGATAATGGGAGGCAGTGGTGTTGGCAAAACAACATTGCTCAATCTTTTGCACGGAAAGATAAAGCCAACTTCAGGTAACATTTATATCAATGGCTATGATATAAATGGAGATTCCGAAAAATTAAAGGGATTGATTGGATTTGTTCCCCAGGACGATATGCTTATCGAGGAACTCACTGTCTATCAGAATCTTTATTTTAATGCCCGGCTTTGTTTTGGCGACTATAATGAAGAACAACTGAAGAATACCGTCCAGAAAGTTCTGATGGATCTCGACCTGTACGACATTAAGGATATGCAGGTTGGAGATATCATGAATAAAATGGTGAGCGGAGGTCAACGAAAGAGACTCAACATTGGTCTTGAACTGATGAGGGAACCGGTTGTCCTTTTTATTGATGAACCAACATCAGGTCTTTCTTCATTCGATTCAGAAAAAGTAATGAGCCTTCTCAGAAACCAGTCGCTGAGCGGGAAACTGGTATTTGCTATTATACATCAGCCTTCCTCTGATATAATTAAGATGTTCGACAGGCTCTGGCTCCTCGACAAGGGAGGCTATATGATCTATGATGGTGATCCGGTGGAGGCACTCGTCTATTTCAAGACTGAGACTTCACAGGCTAATGCCGCCGAGAGCGAATGTCCTAACTGCGGAAATGTGGAGACTGATAATATTCTTCATATTATTGAAGTAAAAGTAATTGATAATTCAGGCCATCCGGGAAAGGAAAGACAAATAAGTCCAAAAGAATGGTATGAGAAGTATAAGAAGAAAATGATGCCGGTTCTGGTTGAGAGACCTGCGCAATTGATTGTACCTCCCAGCAACTTCAGGGTACCAAAAAAATCAGATCAGATCCGGACATTTATCAGAAGAAATATTACAAGGAAGGTGGCTGATCGTCAGTATATGACTATCAACCTCCTTGAAGCGCCGTTGCTCGCATTTATTCTTGGCTATATTTCAAAATATAGTGAAAACGGAGTATACAGCTTTTCGACAAACAAGAATTATCCGATCTTCCTGTTTATGGCCGTCATAGTATCTCTTTTTATAGGACTTACTGTGAGTGCTGAAGAAATATACCGCGACAGAAAGATACTTGAACGCGAGAAGTTCCTTAATCTCAGCAGGCTTAGCTACCTTGTTTCAAAAATCAATTTTCTCTTCGCTTTATCTGCAATACAGAGTCTCTCGTTCATAATTGTGGCGAACGTGATCCTCGATGTCAAAGGAATGCTCCTGCAACAATGGATCATACTGTTCACCACTGCCTGTTTCGGTAACATGCTGGGTTTGAATATCTCTGCCGGGATGAGAACGGCTGTCAGCATATATATTCTGATACCTTTAATATTGGTACCTCAGTTGCTTCTTGGTGGTGCAATGATAAAATTTGATGATCTTCATACTTCCATAAGTAAAAAGATCTATGTGCCCCTGGTAGGTGATATAATGGCAACGCGCTGGGCTTACGAGGCATTATGTGTTGAGCAGTTTGAATCCAACCGGTTTGAAAAACCATTCTTTAAGTATGACATGGCTATTAGTCAGAACGACTGGTATGCTTCATTCCTGGTGCCTGCTCTGAAGCAAAAAGTTGAGGATTGTATCTCAGCTGGCCTCGACCCCGATTACAAAGATGTAGCAGTCAGTAACTTCAAAAAATTAAACCTGCACATTAGTGATCTCTCAGCTATTACGGGAATTAAACCTGGCACATGGTACGGGAGTCTCAACTATCTGGGATTCAATCAGGAAATTGCAGTGGATACAAAGAAACTGCTTGATAGTTTAAAATTAAGTTTCAGACTGAATAGCAGGCGAATAACATACGAAAGGGATTCTTTATCTAAATTGTTGTCGACCAGATTGGGAGAGGATCAATTTATCGCTATGCGCGCTGAGAATTACAATGAAAATCTTGCCAACTATGTGCTTAACCGGTTATCAACGAATAAAATTTTTGATACCGGTGACAGGTTGATACAAAAAGCCGATCCGATATTTATGCCACCTGGTTCCAGGTATGGAAGAGCTCATTTTTATGCTCCCTATAAACAGATCGGCAGTTTCAAAATAGACACACTGATCTTCAATATGCTGGTTCTCTGGTTGATTATATTTGCGTTGTTTGTGACTCTGTACTATAACATTCTTAAAAAGTTTATCAGGTTTCTTGAAGCTCTTAATTTGCCGATTCTGCGGAAATTCGGCAGGGAATTGCTACAGGTGTAAACGACAAACAAAAACGAATTAATGGACAACCGCAGAAGGGTATACGCCAAAAAAAATCTCGGCCAGCATTTCCTGAATGATACGGCAATTGCCAAAAGAATAGCTGACTCACTAACCGGCGTTGGTTATGATACTGTTCTTGAAATAGGACCTGGGATGGGTGTACTCACAGGGTATCTTACCGCACGTAATTTCAGCGACTTCCGGGTTATTGAAATAGATAATGAGTCGGTCCATTATCTTAAAGCAAACTTCCCCGATCTGAATGTTATTACCGGTGATTTCCTGACAATGGATGTAGAGAATGTTTTTCCTGATAAAATGGGGATCATAGGTAATTTCCCTTATAATATTTCCACTCAGATCCTCTTTAAAGTTTTGAAACACAAAGATAAAGTAGTGGAGATTGCCGGAATGCTGCAGAAAGAAGTTGCTGAAAGGATTTGTGCCGGACCCGGATCAAAGACGTATGGCATTATGAGTGTTCTGCTGCAGGCATTCTATAAGACAGAATATCTTTTCACAGTTTCCGAGCATGTCTTCTCCCCACCGCCAAAAGTAAAGTCCGGCGTTATCAGGTTAGTACGCAACGAAGTTACAGATCTTGGATGTGATGAAGGCTTATTTTTCAGAGTGGTAAAAGCTGCATTCAATCAGCGTAGAAAAACCCTGAGAAATTCTGTGAGGTCAGCATTTGAATTAAAACGCGAAGATTATCCGGAATTCGGATTGCGTCCGGAACAATTATCGGTTGAACAATTCGTACAGCTTACCTGCTGGATTAAGGAGAATATTGTAAAATCAGAATGAGAATCCAATAGCTTCAACAGGATTCATCTTAGCAGCAGCATTCGCCGGGGCATAACCTGCCACGATACCAATTATACCTGAAATAAACAGGGCAAGGACTATATTACCCAGAGTAAGATACATATTCAGATCCCAGAGATAGTTAACTACAAGTGTCGCTAAAAAGATCAATAGAACTCCTAGCAAACCACCGAATATCGACAGTAGCATTGATTCTACCAGGAACTGCTGAAGGATAAAGAATTTTTTGGCGCCCAACGCTTTCTGGATACCAATAATATTGGTACGTTCCCTTACTGACACGAACATGATATTTGCAATTCCGAAACCGCCCACAAGGATTGCAAATCCTCCGATCACCCAGCCTCCGATGTTAATAGCAACGAAGATAGAATCGAGACCCGCCGACAACATACTTGCCCTGTTCACTGAGAAGTTTGTGGTTTCTTCAGGACGAAGACTTCTGGATGCTCTTAAGATCATAGTTGTTTCATCGCTTAATTCCTGAATGGCAACTCCCTCTTTTGCTTTTATCATCAATTGCGTATTTATGAATCTGTTACGCATATTGATAAAGCTTTTTGCAAAACTAACAGGTACAAGGGTTAAGTCATCCATGCCATTATCGCTGATACCGCCTTTACCTTCCCTTTTCATAACACCTATTACGAGTGTTTTGAAACCTGCAACAGTGATTTCTTTTCCAACAGGATCTTCCTTTCCGAATAATTTGTTTGCTATTTCCGCTCCGATAACAGCGACATTTTTTCCGCTTGATGCTTCAAAAGGAGAAAAGTACCTGCCTTTATTGATCTCAAAAGATCTGATATTCTGAAATTCAATTGTTATAGCAGCTACTGTGACATCATTTGCTATATTTTTCTTGTATTTTATCTTTTCAGGTTGTGCTGCCAGGAAACAGGCAGTCTCCGCCTTTGTAGATTTCTTCTCTATAGCCTGATAATCACGCTCGGAGATGGATGGCCATTTAATAATATCCCACCAGGCAAGTTTGGGGTCAAACGACCATGGGAACTTCTGGACATACAATACATTATCGCCAAGTGTGGAAACACTGTCACGAATTGATTTTTCCATCCAGTCCAATGCAGTAAATACTGAAATGATTGAGAATATTCCGATGGTGATTCCAAAAAGTGATAGAAATGTCCTCAGCTTATTAACAATAACCGAATTTACAGCGAACAGGAAACCCTCTTTAAAAAGTCTGAGAAACATTTTGCAGTATTTTTATGAATTGTCAAAGATAAGAAATCCAGAAACAAAGCCTAATTGGAACATTGCATAATTTTAATGCTGCTGGCAGTTTAAATGTCTTCCGGACCATTTTTTTATATAATTTACGTTATCTCATAAAGATTTGACGGAATCGGTTATTTATTTCGTTATGCCAGGCAAAGATACGAAAATCATTAATCGCTAATAATCATATGTTATAATGTATGAGGTTATTAAAAAAATATCTATTTTTAGACGCCAGAATTGGGATATCCCATTACGATCGCAATTATCATATAATGAGTGACAAACGAATTAAAAGTGCTCTGATTTCAGTTTTTTATAAAGAAGGTCTGACTGACATTGTTAATCTTCTGCATAAATTTGGTGTGAAGATATATTCAACTGGCGGCACTTTTACATTTCTTTCTGATCTTAAAATTCCTGCAGAGGAGGTCGAAGATCTTACCACTTATCCTTCAATACTTGGCGGAAGAGTAAAAACATTGCACCCTTCGGTTTTTGGCGGGATTCTTGCAAGAAGGGAAAACAATGAAGATCTTGAACAGCTGTCAAAATATAATATACCGGAAATAGATCTGGTGATAGTTGATCTTTATCCTTTTGAAGAAACGTTGAAATCTACTGATGAGGAAGCGGAGATAATTGAAAAAATTGATATCGGAGGAATTTCATTGATCAGGGCCGCTGCGAAAAATTTTAATGATGTGTTTGTAGTTTCAGGTCGTAGACAATATAATGATCTAGTTTCACTGCTACAGGAAAAGAATGGATATACATCTTTATCCGACAGACGTAAATTTGCAGCGAAAGCGTTTCAGACCTCATCAAATTATGATACCGCCATCTTCAATTATTTTAACAGGGAGGCATCTCTTCCTGTATTCAGGGAGAGTATAGATGAGTCGTATCCTTTGCGCTATGGCGAAAATCCACACCAGAAAGGAATTTTCTTCGGCAACCCTGATTTGATTTTTAAGAAGCTCCACGGGAAGGAAATATCGTACAACAACCTTCTGGATCTCGATGCGGCACTTAGTATTATCGATGAGTTCAGCCTTCCTGCATATGTCATCATAAAACATAATAATGCATGCGGAGCTGCCACAAGGCAAAATCCACTTATAGCCTGGAAAGATGCTCTGGCTTGTGATCCGATTTCTGCTTTTGGGGGAGTTATTGTTACCAATTCGGCAGTTGATGAAGAAACAGCCACAGAGATCGATAAAATATTCTTTGAAATAATTATTGCTCCTGAGTTTTCTGAAAAGGCTCTTGAAATTCTTAAACAAAAAAAGAACAGAATAATTCTGGTCCGCACTGACGGTTTCAGAAAAAAATCAAGCTTCAGATCGCTGCTAAATGGTGTACTCTGGCAACAGTCTGACAATAGCACCGAGTCAGCCAGCGATATGAAAGCTGTTACAACAAGAACACCAGACTCAAAAGAATATGAAGATCTTGTTTTTGCCAATATTATTGTAAAACACAGTAAATCCAATGCGATTGTAATAGCAAAAAACAAACAGCTTTGTGCCAGTGGTGTTGGTCAGACCTCAAGGGTGGATGCCCTGAAACAGGCGATTGAGAAAGCCAGGGCCTTTGGATTCGATCTTAAAGGATCTGTATTGGCCTCAGATGCTTTTTTCCCCTTTGGTGACAGTGTAGAGATTGCACACAAGGCAGGGATAACAGCAATAGTTCAACCCGGAGGATCAGTGAGGGATAAAGAATCAATTGAATATTGTTCTTCAAATGGGATAGCAATGGTATTTACAGGAATTAGACATTTTAAACATTAGATTCACATATTTATTTAATTAGCTCATATAATGGGACTATTTTCATTTTTAACACAGGAAATTGCAATCGATCTGGGCACTGCAAATACAATCATAATTCACAATGATAAAGTTGTAGTTGATGAACCATCAATTGTGGCGATAGACAAAAACTCGGGTAAGCTGATTGCAATAGGAGAGAGAGCAAGACAGATGCATGGAAAGACCCATGAAAACATAAAGACTATAAGGCCTTTACGAGATGGAGTAATAGCTGACTTTAATGCTGCTGAACTCATGATAAGAGGGATGATCAAGATGATCAATAAAGGACCCAGGCTGTTTTCACCATCGCTGAAAATGGTTGTATGTATACCATCAGGAAGTACCGAGGTGGAGATACGTGCAGTACGTGACTCGTCGGAACACGCCGGTGGCCGCGATGTTTACATGATTTATGAACCCATGGCTGCTGCGATAGGGATCGGGCTCGATGTAGAAGCTCCCGAAGGTTGCATGGTTGTTGACATCGGTG
>JBBRSO010000003.1:0-73603 GCA_038245405.1 Bacteroidales bacterium | reverse complement strand
GGATGCCCGAGTGCTTTGGAATATCTGGCAATCTTTGTCTGAGATTCCGTGAATATCTTTTCCTTTATCCCCATATCATTTAGTGTTTCGTCTAATACCGAAACAAAAGTATTATTTTTTTAATAATATGAAATAAAATTATTTAAAAAAAAGTTTTTGTACAGATCCTTCGTACTGTTTTTACTAACCTACGAGCATAATTTATTCGCTACCTCCAACCCCATCTGTCTGAGCTTGTATTTTTGGATTTTGCCGCTTGCTGTTTTTGGAAATTCATCGACAAATAACACATGTTTAGGGATCTTTACCCTCGAGATTTTTCCGCGGCAGAATTCCTGGACCTCTTCCTGTGTAAGCATCTGTCCGCTTTTCAGTTTAATAAAAGCTCCGACTATTTCACCATATTTTTTATCCGCAATCCCTGCGACTTCAACCATTTCGATCTGTGGCATCTGATAAAGGAAATTTTCAATTTCACGCGGATAGATATTCTCCCCGCCTCTGATAATCATATCTTTGATTCTTCCTGTGATACGGAAGAACCCTTCTCTGGATTTTACGGCCAGATCGCCTGAGTGCAGCCAGCCATCTTTGTCAATTGTTTGTGCAGTGGCTTCGGGATTATTATAATAGCCTTTCATTACATTGTAACCGCGGCAGCATATCTCTCCCTGCTCTTCCGGTCCGCATTCAAGACCACTCTCCGGATTGACAATTTTTATCTCAACACCCGGATAATTTGTACCTACAGTAGTTGCTCTTACTTCAGCAGAGTCAGTCACTCGTGTTGCTGTCATTCCTGGTGAAGATTCTGTAAGTCCGTAAACAATGATAAGGTCCTTACAGTTCATCTTGCTCATCACCTGATTCATTGTATCTATCGGACACAATGAACCGGCCATTATACCCGTACGAAGAGTACTCAGGTCAAACATGTTGAACATCGGATGATTCAGTTCAGCGATAAACATAGTAGGCACCCCGTATAGGGCTGTGCATTTTTCTTTCTGTACTGATGCCAATACCATCAGCGGATCAAATTCTTCAACAAAAACCATTGTTGAACCATGGGTTATAATGGCACACAAAGCCAGCACACAGCCAAAACAATGAAACATGGGAACACAAACTAATAATCTGTCAGCTTGCGTGTAATTCATGCAATCCCCCGTACTCTGACCACAGTTTACAATATTGTGGTGACTTAACATCACCCCTTTCGGGAATCCTGTAGTTCCGGAGGTATACTGCATATTAACCACATCGTGGCAGTTAATTGACGCTTTCCGTTTGTTGAGTTCATCATCCGGAAGATACGATCCGAGCAATATCAACTCGTGTGTATTGTACATTCCCCTGTGTTTCTGAGGACCTATAAAGATTAAATTTTTAAGCTCCGGGAAAGCGCTGCTTGATAACTCACCTCTTGCACAGTTTTTAAGTTCCGGTACCAGGTCAAAGATCATACTCACATAATCACTGTCGCGGTAACCATCTATGATACAAAGTGTGTGTAGATCTGCATTTTTTATAATGTATTCAACCTCAGTTGTTTTGTAGCTGGTATTAACAGTAACCATTATTGCGCCTATTTTGGCTGTAGCAAACATAAAGGTTGTCCAGTCAGGCACATTGGTTGCCCACACTCCCACCTTATCATTCTGTCTGACGCCTATGCTTATCAGGCCTTTTGCCAGTTTATCAACTCTATCATTAAACTGTGAATATGTGTATCTCAGGTTTCTGTCGGGATAAACGATAAATTCATGTTCTGGAGTCTCATGTGCCCATTTCTCCAGCAATTCTCCGAGAGTGCTCTCTATAAGGTTCATATTCATAATATTTAAACCGGAACGTATACAATGCCCAGTATCCTTGCTTTGTTAGTATTTGTTGTTACCAGGTGACTTACAATTGAGTCGAGATAAATGCTATCCCCTTTTTCCAGCTCAAAGGTTTCATTTCCATAGTGAACGGTAATCTTTCCTTCAAGAACATAGATAAACTCCTCACCTTCATGAGATGACTTTGCAGGTTTGCCTTTCTCGCTCGGAACTATATCAATTATGAATGGTTCCATATGTCTGCCAGTCTTATTCGGGGCAAGTGAAAAGAAAGTAAGATGCTCCTTATTCGCATTTTCGTTTGTAGAAAAACTCAGGGTAGACTGATGCTCGTTGGCTTTCACAATTGCCGGACCTTCTTTTACACTATCATCAAGTAAAGTTCCTATCCTTATCCCCATTGCTCTTGTAACACGGATCAGTACCCCCAACGACGGGATAGACGTACCAGATTCAATAGCATTCATCTGTTTGAGGGATAATTCTGCTTTAAGAGCCAGGTCCTCCAACTCAATATTTTTCATCGATCTAAAAGTGGAGATTTTCTTGCCAATTAGTTGATTAATAGCCATAATTTGGTTTTTCAGTTTTCAATTTTAAACGGCATAAATATAAATGATTTATTTAAAAAAGACAGAAAGGATTAATATCTATCATTAATTAAGGCGTAACGGTGTAACGGCACAACGGCTCAAAGGCAGAAAAACCAACCTGGTGGAATTTGCGGGATTTATCAGACATTAAGTAATGGCTCGTCGTATAAAGGGTTACCTTTGCGTGGTTATAAAAAGTGTTCATGAAATTGAAATTTTGCAGTCTTAGCAGCGGAAGCAGCGGCAATTGTTATTATCTTGGAAATGAGTTCTATGGGATCCTTATAGATGCTGGTCTTTCGGCAACATCTATAAGGAAATTTCTGAAAGATATTGGTATTTCCATGCAAAGCATAATGGGTATTCTCATCACCCACAATCATTCAGATCATATCAAGGGGTTGGAGGTTCTCACAAGGAAAAACAGAATTCCGGCATTTACAACAAATAACGTCTGGAACAGCATTCTATCTCCTGAAAAAAATATATCGCGCGACTGTATACGCGAAATATCTATACAACAAAAATTTCATCTTGCCGGTTTTGATATTGAAGCTTTCCCGGTTTTCCACGATGCCCCGGAGACAATTGGTTTCCACATCTGCGCAGGTGATAAAAAAATCACTATTGTTACTGACCTCGGACATATTTGTCAGACGGCTGGACAATATATTAAGGCTGCAAATCTTCTTGTTATAGAGTCAAATTACGATGAACAGATGCTTATTGATGGTAGTTATCCATACTATCTGAAAAAACGTATACAATCAGACAACGGACACTTGGGTAATCATCAGACTTCTTTATTTCTGGCTGAAATCTTATCTGATAATCTCAGTCACATCTGTCTTGCCCATCTGAGTAAAAATAACAACACTCCGGAACTGGCGCTTCAATCAATTACAAATACATTTTCTGAAAGAGGTATTGTTCTTAATGGCCAGAAAATTTCTGTTTTAAAAAGGAATAATCCTACTGAGATGATAATATTGGGTGAATGATTTGTGCCAGCTAGTGCGGAATTGCAGTATTTGCTCTCCGCGGTAATTTTCCAATTTCCAGCCTGAAATTCAAAAAGAAAGTTCTGCCGGGTCCAGGTTCGTAATATCTTGCTGCAGCTGCATTAATTGTAACCGAAGTGATAAAGTTAATATCGAAGATATTTGATATGCCTCCTGACATTATGAGTTTGAAATATTTTTCTTTTCCGAACGTGATTCCTTCACTACCGAGCCCAATATCGAATAACGCGTAATTTGAGGTGGAAGCGGAATTAACATCATCAACATACATCTTACCAAAGTCCTGCATCAAAACAGAAAAATATAATCCACTTGAACTATGCAATTTTAGCTCATCTGTGAGATGTACACGGTTGACACCCGGGATTTTATTACCCGAATTATCTATTCCAGCGGGGGCATATACTTTATAAAAAGCATTCGTATATGTCAGGCTTGTATTGAAATCTAAAAACGAAGCAGGAATGAAACGAACAGTCAACTCTCCTCCCCTGTGTATCGTTGATCCTGCATTGCGGTAATAGACTTGTCCGGGAAAATCAGGTACTTCAAATGGTATAAGCTCATTTTTTGTATGAATTATGTAAAGAGCGATATCATAAGTGATCAGGCTTTTTACAGAACCTCTCATACCACCTTCATATTCAATTGCCCTTGATGGATTAAGATTACGGTTAAAGCCTCCTGATCCGCTGGGTCTGTTAACCAATTCAGTTGATGTTGGTGTTTCAAATGAGGTGGATAAATTTGCAAACAATCGCAGTTTCGGAGTGATACTATAATTTATGCCAAAAGAAGGATTTAATGCCTGCATCAATCTCTCACCTACGCTATTGTTATCTGCTGATGAGATGAATTTGTTATTCACCTTAAAGTATGTGAGATCGTATCTCAAACAGGCATCCATGTTTATCTTTTCAGAAGCAGGATAAAGAATCTGAGCAAACCAACCAGAGCCTATTACTTGCTCTGTCTGATTTATTGTGAGGTCACCTCTTTCACCGCCATTGTTTATATAATTTTTCCTGTCATTGAATCTGAAAGCCAGCTCAGAACCAGCGCTCCATGAAATTCTTCTATTCCACAAACTTAATTTTGAATCATAGTTAATTACATAGCCTCCGGAGTATTGCGGAAGCACTATTATCTTACCTATTATAGGATTTACCACTGACCTGTGAATTCCGTAAATTGTAGCTTTAAGCATTGATGCACTGTCGGTTCTGTGCTTAAGTGTCATTGCCAGTTGCACCTGGTTTCCATTCTGACCTGCTGCATTTCTGACACTTGAAGGGTTTGCTATCAGTGGTTCTTCTTCAGATTCTTGTTTTGTAAGGGAACCCGGATTAAGTGAGCGGAATTTTACTGCTCCTAATGAAAATTGCAGGAAATCTTTTTGGGAAACAGGAATAACTAGTTTTATAAACCCTCTTCTGTATTCTGCACTGGCATGTTTGCGGAAACCATTGTACACAAAATCTGTATAGTCAGCCGAGATTTTTGATTTACCAATAGCACCTTCCAGAGAGCTGGTCCATCGGAACAATCCGTTTGAACCCAAAGTTGAAATGACTGAGCCAAGATATTTATTATCTGAGATATCTTTGTTGTGAAGTACCAATACTCCACCGGCAGCATTACCGTAAAGTGATGATCCTGGACCTCTTATGAATTCAACATAGGATAATTTGTTAAAATCTACCATTTCGAGATTGCTCTGTCCGTCGGCAAATGTGACGGGCATTTCATCGGATATGATCCTGATGCCCCTCACTCCGAATTGAGTGCGTGCTCCGAAGCCACGGTTTGTTATTCTATCACCTACTGCAAAGTTGTATCTGGCATTAACCTGCAGACCAGGAAGGCCAGCGAAACTTTCAGCAAGGCTCAATCCCATTGTATTTGTTCTGGCATTCATCACCGAAACACTATATGGTGAAGTACTCTCTTTTAATGGCACCCTGAGTGCCGAGATAACTACCTCAGGCAGACTGACATGTGGTATTGTATCGGCTTTATTTGATTGTGCATTGAGAATAAAAGAAGACCCCAATTGGCTGGTTAAGAGAATTACAATGCGAAAAGGGAAACTGAAGTTCATATTTTGCCAGATTAAGTATAAACAAAAAATAAAATCCTATGTTCGATTAATGTCAGTGACGGAGACAATTTCTCATTCAATAATCCAGATTTCAATTTCAGACAATTCCGATCTAACCTGGTTGTCAGATGGGAATATCATCCTGGGTCGACATTATATCTTGTATGGTCTCAGGGCAGAACGAGCAATTCATCAAATGGGATGTTCCGCTATGGTTCAGACATGAAGGATCTGTTTGGCATAACACCGCATAATGTATTTCTACTCAAGTTCTCGTATTGGTTTGAGTTGTAGGAAGGGCACAACGGCTCAAAGGCAACCCTTACTCTTCACACCTTATTATAAACTCTGTCCCCTTCTCTTCCTTATTCCTGAAGCTGAATGAAAAACCGTGATTTGTAAGGATTTCCTGTGCAAGAGTAAGACCAATCCCCTGTCCACCCGGCTTTGTTGAAAAGAACGGAGTGAAGATCTTTTCCTCAACTTCTTTTGACAGACCTACCCCATCATCAACAAATACAATTGTAATTGGATTTGTTGTAGTAGAAACAGATATGTGACCATTTTTTCCAATCGCCTCCTTTGAGTTCTTTATAATATTCAAAAATACCTGTTCCATCTGACTCCTGTCGGCAAGGATAGAAGGTGACGAACTGTCAGGAATAATCTCAAGTGAAATATTCATACCCTTCATTTCAGAGCTGAATGACTCTATAACCAGTCTTACCGACTCGTTAATATCCATCATTTCCTTTTCCGGCAATGGGAGCTTAACAACATTCGAAAAGTTCTGCATGAATTTGTTCATCTGGTAGTTACGCTGAATAGCAATATCAAGCATCTTTATAATATCATCCTTGTCGGAACTCACGAACGACTCAGGATTCGATTGTATGCTCGACATAATAGAGTTCACCGAACCGATAGTGTTATTAACTTCATGAGCCATCATTCTGATAAGCTTACCGTATGCCTCTCTTTCTGCTTTTCTAATTTCTTCAGTGAATTCTTCGATAATTAAAAATGGGTGCCTGAAACCATGATCCATGAAAAAGAGTTTCCTGCATAAATATTGTTGTCCATCGCCAAGAATTATCAATTGTTTTTCGTCAAAGGCGATTTTTGAGATTTCAACAGCCAGCATACTTTTCAATTCAGTCAGGTATTTTCCCATGCTGTTTTCATTAGACAGGCCCAGTATCCTTACTGCTGCCTTATTTATTTCCTGAACTCTTTCATCAAGATCCAGAACTATTATGCCCAAAGGAGACGATTCAATCAGGAGATCAAGGAAATGATTTTTTTCCCTCACAGAAAGTCTCTCTTCCCGAAGCCTGATAATCATTGAGTTATATACATTAATAATTTTATCGACATCATTATTCCCCGTCTTTACCATAGTTATATTGAAATCGCCCTCCTTCAGAAGACTAAGGCTCCTTCCAATACTGGTGATCGGTTTGAACGATTTTACCATTATCAGCATTGTTGTTCCAAACAGTACCGGAATAACAATTTCTGAAGTTACAAGCAGAATGGGATTTTTTTTATGAAAGCAATATATTGCAAGAATCAGAAAAAGCGCAAAAATAAAAGTAAGCCAGATAACGGTCCATCTTTTACTCATTCCTGTCGATTTGTATCCCGTGTCTTTCCATCTTACGGTATAGTGTTGCCCTGCTTATGCCCAGCTTTTCTGAAGAACGTGTCAAATTACCACCACATTCTTCAATTGCGTTTATGATCATTTGTTTTTCCATTGCATCAAGGGTGCCATTGGTCAGGCTGAGCGTTGCCGAAGCCTGACCAGGTTTCAGAGCGGTTAAAAAGTCTTCGGGTTTGATCTCTTCACCTTTAGCAAGCAACAGTGTTCTTTCCAGAATGTTTTTAAGCTCTCTTACATTCCCGGGCCAGGACTGACTGGTCAACCAGTCGACAGCATCTTTTGATAATTCTCTTACAGGAAGAGAATAAGATATGGCTGCCTTTTCAATAAAATATGAAGCAAGAAGCGGTATATCACCGGTTCTCCTTCGTAATGGAGGAACCTCAATCTGGATTAGATTTATGCGGTACAGCAGATCCTCCCTGAATGATCCTTTTCTTACCTGTGCGTAAAGATCATGGTTTGTGGCAGAAAGTATCCTCACGTCAACCGTGATGCTGCCGGGATCACCTAGTCTTTCGAAAGTTTGATCCTGCAGAACTCTTAGAAGCTTAACCTGTGAAGAAAAATTCAGATCTCCTATCTCATCAAGAAATATTGTGCCGTTGTTTGCTTTTTCGAATCTTCCGGCATTGTCGCTCTTTGCATCCGTAAAGGCCCCCTTGCGGTAACCAAACATTTCGGATTCAAATAAACCTGCAGGTATGCCCCCAAGGTTGACCTTGACAAACGGTTTTGTATTCCTTGTACTGTATTGATGAATTGCGGATGCAATAAGTTCTTTCCCTGTTCCACTTTCACCGGTGATTAATACAGGTGCATGTGTAGATGCTACTCTCTTTATAATGTCGAGTATTTCTATCAGCTTTGCATCATTGCCTACAATGGCTTCAAATTCAGTTGTCTTTCCCCGTTTTTTACCTTCTGATGTTTCTTTTTTACAGGAGCTTGAGGACAATGCAATGGAGGTCTCAATGATCTTTAGCAGCTGGATATTATTCCATGGTTTTGTTACGAAATCAGAGGCGCCAAGTTTTATTCCGCGCACTGCCAGCTCAACTGAAGCCCAGGCCGTCATGAGTATAACAGGAGTATCAGGCTTAAGAATCTTGATCTTTTTCAGAAGCTCGATCCCTTCTTCCCCATTTATCGAAAAAGAGAAATTCATGTCAAGTAAAATGAGATCGAAGGGGGCTTCGCTTACATATTTAATAATATCGTCGGGATTTGAAGCAAAATTAGGCAAATAGCCAGATTTTAATAACAGGAATCCCAGTGAGCTTCTTACTGCATCATCGTCATCACATACTAATATACGGTGCGATACAATCATAGCCGACGAAATTACTAAACTATTCTGTTTTCAGGGCAATGGCTGGCCGGATTTTTGAAGCAATGGTTGCGGGTATCCATGTACTTAAGAAAACGAGTATTATCATAGATACAACGCTTATAATAATTGAACTTAACATCACTCCGGGTTCAAGTGTTTCACCTCTGCTTAATGCAATCATTGGAATCTGGAGAACTATTAATAGAACAATTAATAGTCCTGCCGCGGCAATCACCAGGTTTTCAGTTACCAAAAGTCGTTTTATTCCTCTGCCCGTTGACCCGAGAGCTCTTTTTATACCGATCTCATGTATCCTGAGATTTGTGTTGTACCAGAGTATACCAATTGTTCCAAGGAAAATATTGATTAGAACAAACAGTGCAATTATGACTGTGAGATACTTCCTCTGATAATTCTCATTATTTACCTGAAGCCGCATATTATCAAGAGAATTCAGGCTGCTAATGGTCCAGCTTTCAGGATTTAGCGTTGAATAGACCTGGCTTTCAGCAATGGCCATCATATCTTTGGTTTTATTCTCTTTCGTTAGTATGAGCACTGAAGTTTGCCAGTTTGAACCTGCCTTAACTGAATCCTTTAAGATAAATGCTGTAGGGTATGGCGCTTCAATATCATTTCGTTTAAACCTCTCAACGACACCTATAATTTCATAATATGTTGTTATGTTAGTCCTGCTGTTTTTTTCAAAAATTCTTTCACCCACTGCATTGCCTTTGAAATATTTTTCATTGACTTCAGTAGAAATGATAATCGGATGAACGGCTTTTCCCAAATCTGTTTCATCGAACCATCTTCCTTTCAGTGGTACTACTTTCATTACTCTGCCATAATCAATATCAACTTCACGGTTGGCCATCCCAATTTCAGTGCTGTCATAATTGAATCCATTGGTACTTATATTGTAATTGTAAGGAACAGCATTAGTACTGATAGATACAGACTCAACAAATGAGTTTGAGCCAAATACTTTCTTAAGATTCTGAAATGAAACTTCAGCTATTTTTTCAGATTCCGGGTTCTTTTTGCTTATGTCTGCCAGGATAACATTCTGAGTGTCGTAACAGTTCTTAATTCGGTATATGGCCAGCATATTGTCAAGGTAAAGTGTCAGGTTTACCAGTACGAAAGATATCATAAACAGTTCTATGAAAACCAGTATATTCCGTCGTTTATTATTCCATAAAGATTTAAAAAACAAGCGTATCATAATTCACCTCCTTTCAGGTAAACAGCTGGTTTCATCCTTGATAATCTGACTGCCGGAAGGAATCCGGAGAGCAGGCCAAAAATCAGACATGTTATAAGTGCACCTGCAAATACAATGAAATTGAATGAAAATGACAATGGAACGCTATTCATAAAATCTATACTAAGTGTTAATGAATTTCCAAGTAGGCCGACTACTATATAAGAGAGAATGATACCAATCAACCCGCCGGCAAGTGTCATCAAAATATTTTCGAACAAAAATTGTCCCTGTAAAACTTTACTTGAAGCTCCGAAAGACTTTCTGACGGCAATTTCCTCACCACGTTCATGAATACGGGCAAAGTTCAGAGCCATAAGATTTATTGCAGGAAGAAGTATGAAGGCAAGAGCAATCATCAGATACTTTAAGAGACTGGTGCCTATGGAGTAATCTTCAGGATCTCCAAATCCCACCATCATTTTTTCTAATTGCGAATATGGTCCCGAAAGAAAAATTGCTTGTGTTGTATCAGCCACATCTATACGAGACACCATATCCTGAATTTCATTTCTTATGAGTTCAAATTTTTTAGAGGAACTTTTAAATGCAACATTGAACCCACCAATATAATTGTCAATGTCGTTGCCTTTAATCAGGGTGTAAGGAAAATACAGATCACCCAGTGCGTTCTGGTCTGTTTTGGGAGGGTCCTCAATCACTCCTGTAACAATCAGATTCATAGATGTGTATTTTATAGTTTTTCCAAGAACATTTTCCTCTGAACCAAAAAGCAATTCTTTCAGAGATTTTGTGATGACTGCAAGATTTGCACCATTTGTAACCTCTTCAGCAGTGTAAGGCCTGCCCTGGATAAATTTATAGTTAAATACTTTCCAGTATTCAGCATCGGTTTGGTTTTGTAGTTTCTTCTGGTAGTTACCGTTAAAGATAAATTCCCAGGAATTTGGTCCGGAATACATTGAAACTATGTCTGCATTTTTTGATTTTTTAAGATGTCCCTCTGCGAGTTTTTTTCCTACAGCAGCTGTACTGTAGCCATCTCTCTTCTTCCCCTTGTGGGTTTCCACTGTTTTGACCCTCTGGCAAAAAATAATCTGATTAAGATCCTTTTCAGGTCCTGATCCACTTGTGATTCTTGATATCGTCATGCTGAATATCATCACAAACATGATAGTAAGACTAATGCCGAACAGGCTAAGAAATGTAAAGAGCTTGCTCTGCATAGCCACCTTCATGAATATTTTAAAATAGTTCTTTAACATATGCGTTTATCGTTTATCGTTTCTAACAATCCATCTTCTGTCGAGGTCATTGCGAGCGTAGCGAAGCAATCTTCCAGTGCTACTCCAATGCATCTCAACTTTACCCTACCAATCTTCCATCAAACAACCTAACAATTCTGTGGGTGGATTTTGCGATCATTTCATCATGTGTCACCATAACTATGGTTGTTCCTTTTGTATTCAGATCAGCCAGTATTGAAACGACCTCGTGTCCGATTTTGCTGTCGAGGTTTCCTGTTGGCTCATCCGCCAGAATAATCTTCGGGTCTCCTGCTATAGCGCGGGCAATAGCAGCTCTCTGGCACTGTCCTCCCGAAAGCTGACCGGGATAATGCTGCATTCTGTTTGTGAGTCCGACTTTTTCGAGAGCTTCCATTACTCTTTTTTTACGTTCACTTGCAGGTGTTTTTCTGTAGATAAGAGGGAGTTCAACATTGTCATAAATATTCAGTTCTTTTATCAGATGAAAGCTCTGGAAGATGAACCCTACAAGCTGGTTTCTCATCCTGGCAGTCTTTTTGTCCTCATAGGTTAAAATGGCCTGCCTGTTTAATTCCATTTTCCCTTTGTCAGGTTCATCCAATAAACCGATAATATTCAGTAATGTGCTTTTTCCGCATCCCGACGGACCCATAATGGAAACAAATTCGCCTTCTTTTACCTCAAAATTTATATTATCCAGTGCAAGAGTTTCTATCTCTTTGGTCCTGTATACCTTGCTTATGTTCTCTAGTTTTATCATTTCCAAGCGTTTATAGTTTATCGTTTGTTGTTTCTGGAATCCAATTGTGTCGAGGTCATTGCGAGCGCAGCGAAGCAATCTGCCCCCGTTTCCACCATCCACCCTATTTCCTCACTCTGATCTCATTTCTTGTATACTTTTCCCCAATATCTGTCAGGATCAGTTTTTCCCCTGCTTTCACGCCTTCAAGTACTTCCACGTAATCGAAATTGGCATCGCCAAGTAGTATCTTTCTCCTATAAGCCTTATTACCGCTGATCACATACATCTCCATATATCCGCGGTCTTTATAATATGTACCGTTAGGAATGCGCAAAACATTATTCTTATTCGAAATTATTACTCTTATTTCCAGCTGTTGTGCAGGACGTAAATTACTGATGTCTCCCGAATCAATTCTTATAAGACACTCCATCATTCCCTGAGATACCGCCGGCATAATATTCTCAATAGTTCCGTTGAGATCTTTGCCCTGGTTCCTTACATCAACCCGCTGACCGGCAATTACTCTTCCCGACCATGAATTGCTAATTGATCCCTTCAGCTTATAGCTTGAGAAATCAGCTACACGTGCTATCTGCTGTCCCTCTGAAACTGAGGCACCGGGCTGATCTATAACCCAGCTTAAATCGCCGTGAAAGGGAGCTTTTACAAAGGCCTGATCGACAAGGTCCTTTGCTTTTACAATTTTATTCCGCTGTATATTGATCTCAGTCTCAAGTTCACGTATCCCGTTGTTCTTTGCACTTACCTGATTGTTGAAGTTAAACTGTGCCTGGCTGTTTTCCAATATTTCTATGTTCCAGTTTGTTTTTGCTTTCTTAACCTCATAGGCAGGACTTCCTCCCATTTTATTGAGTGTTGATTCCGCTTCAAATGCTAGTTTTGCATTTTCAACTTTTATATCCTTAATTTTTTTGCTGAATTGAAAATCTTCCCTAAGTTGCTGCAATTCAATCTTCAGCTTCTCAATCCTGATGTTCTGAAGGTCCGCTTCATTTCCCAGCATATTAAGATCATTTTCAGCCAGCTTGTTATTAAGAATGAGAATGGTGTCTTTTGGAAAAACCTTTTCCCCTGGTTTCTTTATTAGTTTCACGATGCTGCTTTTGAAAGGATAACTGATGATCTCTTCATAAGATGGTATAACCGTACCCGAGCCCTGAACAGTAATCTGGATCTTTCCTGAGTCGGGAACTGCGGTCGTAACTTTTGAAAGACTTACAGCTGGAATGAAAGCACTTTTAATAAACATAATGATCAGCAGCGGGATTATTATGACCAGAGATGCGATAGATAATTGCCTTATTAGTAATTTCCTTTTATGTTCTTTTGATACCGGACGGTCCATAATTAATCAATATTCAATTGATAATAGACAGGCAATACCTGTGCCACTAATGCTATAATGCAGAATATGAGTAAGATATAATTAGATACAGTCTATAAAAGTGTATCAGAATGAGACAGTGGCGGACAGTTTTATCTTGACCATCAAGAAGTGGAGTGGGGACATTCAGGTCGCAAGGGGGAAAAAAAGCAGAAATCTCAACCCCAACCTCTCATAATTATTTTCTGCCAGAGGATTAAATCTTAGCTTCTCGATTGGAATATTCGGATCAAGATCATGAATGAATCTTTCGATGGCTGAAATATTTTCTTTTGTATCGGTTATGCCAGGAATCAGTGGAATGCGGATGGCAATATTTTTACCAGAACTGACTAAATAGCGAATATTATCTTTTATAATTTCGTTAGACTTGCCGGTATAGCGTATATGCTGTGTCTCGTCAAAGATCTTCATGTCAACGATAAACAGATCAACCAGTAACGAGAAACGAATCAGAGTTTCCCTTTCGCAAAACAGGCTCGACTCAATTGCTGAATGAACATTCATCCGGTTACATTCCCTAAGTATACCCAGCGAAAAATCAGGCTGATACATAGGTTCCCCCCCTGTGAGTGTTACACCTCCACCCGAAGTCTCATAATACAGGTTATCTTTCTTAATCTCTTCAATAACTTCATAGACGGTAGTCAGGTAGCCAGTGTGTTGTAGTGCTCCGGTAGGACAGTTGGCAATACAATCGCCGTTATGAGCACACAGTTTTCTGTCTATATTTATATGCGGACCAGGCTCATTCTGAAGCTCCAAAGCTCCATTCCTGCATACTTTAACACATTCCCCGCAGGCAATACAAATACTGCTGTCGTACCACACTGAAACATCTGGGCTGATGCCTTCAGGACTATGGCACCAGATACAGTTAAGAGGACATCCTTTAAGAAAAACTGATGTTCGGATGCCGGGGCCGTCGTGGACAGAGAACCTCTTTATCTTAAATATGGTACCTGCAAGTTCAGATATTTTCTCCATGGGTGGTCCTTTTTATTATTTCATCCTGAAGATCAGCAGCCAGCTCAGTAAAATATGCCGTATAACCTGCAACCCTTATTGTCAGCCCTCTGTATGATTCCGGATCAGCCTTGGCATTTATCAACTCTTGAGCGGTAATGACATTAAACTGAACATGATTGAGCGGAAGTCTGACAAATGATTTCAGAAGTGATGAAAATTTATTCCTGTCAGTGGAGTTTTCAAAAAACGCAGGAAGAAACTTCATGTTTAGCAATGTTCCGTTTGTAGCAAGGTGAGATGGCATCCGGCTCGCCGAATTGAATACAGCTGTCGGTCCTGCTTTGTCGCGCCCATACATCGGCGACATGCCCCCATCGGCCAGCGGCGTGAGCGCCAACCTTCCGTCGGCCGAAGCACCTACATTCTGACCCATCGGAACATGGGCTGAAACTGTATAAAGTCCCATGTGATATGCTCCTCCCCTGTAGTTCGTGTGTTTTTTAAGCTGTGAGGCAAAATATGTTGCCCACTCAGCTCCTATATTGTCGACCCATTCGACGTCGTTGCCGTATTTAGGTACGCGGTTTATACACAGCTGCCTGAGGATTTCATTATTCATAAAATTGCCCCTGAGGGCTTCGAGAAACGCTGTTTTAGAAATAAGCTTTTCATCGAATACAAACTTTTTGATAACCGCCATGCTGTCGGCGATGTTCGCTACCTGTATTGCCTGAATCCCCGAAAAATTATATTTTGCTCCACCTTCAGTAACGTCAATACCATTTGTAAGACAATTATCAATAACACAGGAAAGAAAAGGTGATGGCAGATGGCTCTGATGCCTGCTTTCAACAAATTCACATGCAACAACCATCCTTTCAATAAAATGATCAATCTGATTTCTAAAAGCAGCTTCAAGGGTATTATAATCGGCATATGATTCAAGTGACCCGGTATTTAAACCAATTTGTTTGCCGGTAATCAGACATACTCCATTATTGAGTGTCAGCTCAAGAGCTTTGACGAGATTAAACATGGCAGCATCGCTCCAGCCAAGATTATTTCCCTGTGTACTTATCTCCACGCAACCCACAAGAGCATAATCTGCACAATCTTCAGTCTCCATGTCTGCGGCTTCCAATGCAGGAATAATAGCTTCGTCATTTACAATCTGCGGCATCCCATTACCAAGTCCAATTACCCGGCTGCATTCATCAATAAATTCAGAAGGAGAATTTTTATGAAGACGGGCAGTAAGATTTGGTTGCGGCAATCTGATGTGATCCTGAGTCTTAAGGATGAGATACGACAATTCATTTGTGGCATCTTTCCGGTCGACCGTTTGTCCGCCTACAGTAACATTAAAACCAGTCGGAAAACCAGCAAAATACTTCGCGCTGTGGGCATTCCGCATATAAACGATCTGGTTAAATTTAATAAAAAGAGCATCGAGGAGCTCCATCGCAGTTTTATTGTCAATACTGCCTGAATCAATATCATTTTTGTAAAATGTTAACAGATACTGGTCCATTCTTCCCGGTGAGAATGACGATGCATTTGATTCCATATGAAGAATAACAAAAAGAAACCAGACTGATTGGACTGCTTCGCGGAATGTTGCTGGCGGTTCTTTTGCTAATTTCCGGCATATGGCCGAAATTTCCTCAAGATTTTCTTTAACAGAACTGCTTTTCTCATTTTTTGCCAGATCAGAAGCTAAAATACCATATCTCCTGATGAACTTGCATGCGGATTCAAGAATGATACATACACCATCGAAGAAAGTCCTCTCTTTTCGTTGAGCCTTCGAACGGTTTCTTTCTGCAATCTCCATTAATCCGGAAGGACCAAGCCTCAGCCAGTCTTCTACTTTAGGACAAATATGCCCCTGGGCATGGTCTTTCTGATTGATCTTTACGACTTTTTCAATTGATGCTATTTCTTCGCCATATGAGCTGTAGATATCATCTTCCAGAGTTTTCCCTCTCCAGTACGGTTCAATACCTTCCCTGAAATATAAAATATCTTCTGATCTCACCTGGAAGGGATCCTGTGGCCTCGCAGCGATTGATTCTATCTCCTTTACAAGCCAGTTGATACCGGCTTCAGGAAACACCACTCCTGCTCTGATGCCGCATGTTCTGTTTCCAACGATAAGCTCTTCCGGGTCAATATTGATCGAAATTTCATCGAGAGCCGCAGCAAGAGCTAATGAGCGCTTCAGAAGAACAGGCAAACCTTTATTTTTCTGATAAATCCTGGTAATAATCTTAGCCTGTTCAATAGATAAATATCTGGTGGCTGACAGAGTCTTATTCTTTAGCGAAATAATTCTGTCAGTTGGGAATGATATATTACCTAAACCTGATGCCATATAAACGTATCAGTTGAGTGCATAAAAATAGAATAATTCTCCGACTTCGAATCAATTAAATAACGAAAAGGAAAGCCAAAAAAGACGGAGTGTCTTTATGAACGGTATTGTGCCGTTACGCCTTTGTGCCTTTACACCTTTACTTATACGAATCCACATGCACGCTCTTAACTGATCTTCCTGAAGGATCGTTCAGATTCTTAAAGGATGCATCCCATGCCAGAGCTTCTGGTGTGCTGCATGCAACGGATGGAACTGATGGTACGCATGAAGCAGCCGAATCAGACGGGAAATGCTCGGCAAAAATACATCTGTAGAAATATTCTTCTTTCGACATTGGGGGGTTAATAGGAAAACGATATTTTGCGTTTGCCAGCTGCTCATCAGTAACTTCCTTAGCAGTAAGAGCCTTCAGTGAATCGATCCAGCCATATCCTACGCCATCAGAAAACTGCTCCTTTTGTCTCCAGGTCACACTTGCCGGCAGGTAGTCTTCGAATGCTTTTCTCAGCACCCATTTTTCCATACGGTCTTTGTTTATCATTTTATCTTTTGGGTTCAGACGCATGGCGACATCCATAAATTCCTTATCGAGGAATGGAACTCGTCCTTCAACACCCCATGCAGCCAGCGATTTATTGGCTCTCAGACAATCGTATAAATGAAGTTTGCTTATTTTTCTTACAGTCTCTTCGTGCAGAGCTTTTGGAGATGGTGCTTTATGGAAATACAGATATCCTCCGAAAATCTCATCAGAGCCTTCGCCGGAAAGGACCATCTTTACTCCCATAGATTTGATGACTCTTGCTAGAAGATACATCGGTGTGGAGGCCCTGATTGTTGTAACATCATATGTCTCAATATGATAAATAACGTCTCTAAGTGCATCAAGACCTTCCTGTATTGTAAAATTTATTTCATGATGAATTGTTCCGATATGATCAGCCACCTTTCTTGCAGCTGCAAGATCAGGGGAACCCTCAAGTCCTACTGCAAATGAGTGTAACTGCGGCCACCACGCTTCACTCTTATCCTGCGACTCAATTCTTTTCGGAGCAAATTTCTTGGCAATTGCAGAGACAACTGACGAATCGAGACCACCCGATAAAAGAACACCATAAGGAACATCCGACATTAACTGACGGTGAACAGCTGCTTCGAGAGCATCTCTCAGATCGTCAATGCTTGTTTCGTTCTTTTCAACAGATGAGTATTCCTCCCAGTCGCGTTTATACCATTTTGTCATTACGCCATCTTTGCTGTAGAGGTAATGACCTGGTAAGAACTCCTGGATTTTATTGCATACACCTTCAAGAGCTTTGAGCTCAGATGCTACATAAAAGTTCCCGAATGAATCCCAGCCTATATATAACGGTATTATACCGATATGATCACGGGCGATGAAATAGCAATCCTTTTCTTTGTCGTATAACGCGAATGCAAATATTCCGTTGAGCTCTTCGATGAACGACGGACCCTTATCACGGTAAAGTGGCAGAATTACTTCACAATCGGAATGAGTCTGAAATTCATATGTCTTTTCATAACGTTTTCTTATCTCCTGGTGGTTATAAATCTCACCGTTCACTGCAAGAATAAGATTGCAATCCTTGCTGTATAATGGTTGTTTTCCCGATTGCGGATCGACAATCGATAAACGTTCATGCGCCAATATGGCTTTTTCGCAAATAAAGATCCCCGACCAGTCCGGACCGCGATGCCTTACTCTTTTTGACATTTTAAGGACTGTCGACCTTAATTCCATATGATTTACTTTCAGATCAAATACACCAATAATTCCACACATACTATTATATATATATCAATTCAATCAGTTAATATTCCAAAAATTGAGATTTACAAAACTAATAAAAATTTGATTACTCCAATTCATATTGTAAATTAATTTGACTCATTATGCATATTAATTAAGTAAAATAATATTTTAACTGAATGAATTTTACAAATTATCATAAAATAATAAATAATATTAATATGACAAAAATCATATTCTGTCATTTATTCTGGAATTTGAATCGAACCATGGAGGACATCACATGTGATGTATAGACATGGACGAATGCTGTAAGGACATCACATGTGATGTCCCTACAGATAATTCTGTTAATCATAGTAGGGACACGACATGTCGTGTCCCTACCAAAACCTCGTGTCCCAACTTCGTCTTAACTCCTGAATTTTTCTTTTTAAGCTTTAACTATTACCTATGTATTTAAATTAACCATATGTTTATATTTCATAATTCTGAGTATTTTAAATAATAAACACTTAATAAATTCGTAACTCGATGAAAGCACTTAAGATTTATATCCCTGTCGTTTTTTTATTACTATGCACAAACTTATTAGCACAGGACTGGCCGCAGTATCTTGGTCCGACAAGGAATGGAGTGTCTGCACAGAAAGGCATTATCAGATCATGGCCCGCAAAAGGCCCCGAAGTATTATGGACTGTTAATGTGGGCATAGGTTATGGTGGTCCGGTTGTCAGGAACGGCAAGGTATATCTTCTCGACCGTGACGACAAAGTTGGAGATAATCTAAGATGCTTTGATCTCACGAGTGGAAAAGAGCTCTGGAATTTTGCGTATGGCGCTCCCGGGTCAGTTATGTTCCCTGGTTCACGCAGTGTTCCAACACTTGATGGCAATATGATTTATACATGCGGCCCATACGGTAATCTATATTGTATCGATATAAATACTCACAAACCTGTTTGGACAAAGAATGTCTGGACCGATTATGGCGGTGGTCAGATTCCGACTTGGGCAATAACCCAGTGCCCTGTTGTTTACGGTGATCTGTTGATACTCGCTTCGCAGGCACCCAAGGCAGGTGTGGTAGCATACGAAAAGCTTACGGGAAAGGTAAAATGGACTACTCCGGTAATTGGAGCGGTTGGATATGTTAGTCCTGAAATTGTAAAAATTGGCGGAGCTAGCCAGGTTGTTATGATCTCAGCATCATCACGCGCTGGTTATGGTGAAACAGGTTCAGGCGGAAAAGTAGTTGGCATTGATCCGCTCACTGGTAAGATTCTATGGGAATATACTAACTGGCAATGCTCTATTCCTGTTCCGGGCGTTGTTGATGCCGGTGATGGTAAGATACTGGTCACGGGAGGATATCAGGCTGGCGCTGCTATGATAAAAGTTGAAAAAAAATCCGATGGCAGTTTTGGAGTTACAGAACTTTTTAAGAATCCTGATTTTGGAGCCCATACAATGCCTCCGGTTTTGTGTAATGGAAATTTCTATGCTCAATATACTACCAATGAAAGAAAAGATGGTCTGGTTTGTATGAGTATGGACGGAAAGATCAAATGGAAAACTTCAAGGTCTCCCCTATTTGATAAAGGCGGTCTGATTGTTGCTGATGGGATAATAATTGCCACCGATGGTAGTAAAAACCTTGTTCTTATTGAACCTGACCCCACAGCCTATAAACCTATTGCAACAGCAGGATTGCTTGCTGTGGATGCAAATGCTAACCCAAAATTTTCAACACAGAACTGGGCTCCTCCAGCACTTGCAGATGGCAAGCTCCTTATCAGGGATCAGAGCCGGCTGATGTGTGTAAAAATTGTTAAGTAACAGATGAATTTGCATTCCTGGGGTTACCGCGATCTTCGATGAAAAATTAAACTGGAAGTTTTAGTCATAATACTTGAAGATATATTAAAAAGTATAATTTTGCCGTTCAACTTAATATACTTTCAATAATGAAGAAACTGTCAATAATTTTTCTGATTTTTATTACAACTGTTAATTTAACAATTGCCCAGAAAATAAGTGAATGGAGAGAAGATAACCGCACAGGAGTCTCTTCTGAAAAAGGTCTGCTAAAATCATGGCCTGAAAATGGCCCCGCACTGTTGTGGTCGAATGAGGATTTGCCCTCGGGCTTCTCGTCAGTAACCTTTGGTAATAATTCAGTCTATATCACCGGTATAAGTGATAACAAGGATATTCTTGTCTCAATGGACACAACGGGCAAAATAAAATGGAAGGCTCCGTACGGACGCTCATGGAATGGCTCATATCCTGAAACCAGGTGTACACCAACTGTGGAGGGCAACAAGGTATATGTCAGTAGCGGATACGGTGATCTGGCTTGCATTGATGCTATAAACGGCTCGATAATATGGTCACTAAAGGCAAGTGAAACTAATAAAGGCACTTATGGACCATGGGGTATTGCAGAATCGCTGATTGTTGATGGTAACAGATTATACTTTACCCCCGGAGGACCAGAAACAATGATGATTGCTTTAGATAAAAACACGGGTAAGCTTCTTTGGAAATCAGCAAGCCTGAATGATAATCCGGCATATGTTTCACCACTTTTAGTCAATTATTCTGGAAGAAAATTTATAGTTAATGTCTCAGCCAGCTATGTTTTTGCCGTTGATCCAACAAGCGGTAAGATAATCTGGAAAGTAAAACACCTTGATATTAATCCTGATAAAGCAGAAGTCATAAAATGCGTCACACCACTTTACAAAGATGGAATGATTTATATAACCGGCGGCTACGATCACGGAGCATTTATGCTTAAACTCACCGATGGTGGAAATAATGTTACAGTTGCCTGGAAAGACAATGTTCTCGATGTTCATCATGGTGGTGTTGTGTTGTTGAATGGTTATATATATGGGTCAAACTGGCTTAGCAACAGTGATGGGAACTGGTGCTGCATAGATTGGAATACCGGAGCAAAGAAATACGAAGAGCATTGGAAATGTAAAGGCTCAATAATTGCTGCCGAGGATATGTTGTATATCTATGATGAAAGATCGGGTAATGTAGGTCTGGTAAAACCAGATCCTTCGAAATTTAACCTTGTCAGTTCATTCAGGATCACGAAAGGATCAGGACCTTATTGGGCTCATCCCGTTATTCATAATAAAAAACTGTACATGCGTCATGGCAAAGTCCTGAGGGTATATAATATTAAAAACACCTGATATTGCTGATGTTAGCCGGGAGAAGAAATAACAATTTTATAATAATCATTCTGCTTGTTTTTACCTTCGCAGGCGGATGGTGGTTAGTTAATTCACCAGCTAAAGCATTTACTGAGAGAGTACCGGGAATGGATGACCGTCCAAAAATGGAAGCTAAAAACGATTCGGTAATCATAGGAGAATTCTTTGATACAATGGGAACGATTGACCAGTTATTGCCGGGAGACTGGCCGGGCTTCAGGGGGCCCGACAGAGACAATATAAGCAAAGACACTACTAAGCTTGCAGAATCATGGGATACCACAGGACCGGCAATAATCTGGAAAACCACACTTGGTGAAGGCTATGCAGGACCGGTTGTTCATAATGGCCGAGTTTATCTTCTCGATTATAATGAACGGAAAAAAGCGGATGCACTCAGGTGTTTCTCCCTTGCATCAGGCAAAGAACTTTGGAGAAGATGGTACAATGTGGAGTTGAAAAGAAATCATGGTTATTCCCGAACTATCCCTGCAGTGACTGATAAATATGTAGTTACCATAGGCCCACGTTCTCATGTTATGTGTGTAGACCCTGTCACAGGCTCTATGCTGTGGTCAATTGATCTGGAAACTGAATTCGGGATCAAGGGTAGCGAAAAAGGGAGGATAACACCAGATTTCTATTCGGGACAGTGTCCGCTAATTGATAATGATATAGCAGTTATTGCACCCGGAGGAAAAGCTCTGATGATTGGTGTTGACTGTAAGTCCGGAAAAATTGTATGGCAGACTCCTAATAAGGACTCTCTCAGGATGTCTCATGGCTCTATTATGCCTATGAATATTTCTGGTAAAAGAATGTATGTATATAACGCAGTAGGTGGTGTTTGCGGAGTTTCAGCTGAGTCCGGAGATTTAGGTAAATTAATGTGGACTACCACCCAGTGGAGCCCTGCTACAACAGCCGCCTCCCCTCTCTACCTTGGAAATAACGAAATTGTGGTGTTTGGAAGCTATGGCGCCGGTGGAGCAAGAATAGCCATCACCAGCACCGGTTCCGGATATTCTGCCTCCGTCAAGGAACAGCATAAAGCATCAAACGGGCTTACCAGCGACCAGCAAACTCCTATCCTGGTTGGCGATTTTATATGGAGTGTTCTCCCTGAGAATGCCGGTCCTCTTAAGAAACAGCTTGTGTGCTACAACAAATCAGATCTCCTGAAGCCTGTATGGACAAGTGGCAAGGAAAACAGGTTTGGAAGAGGCCTCGGACCATATATTGTCAGCGGAGATAAGCTTTATCTGCTGGATGATGACGGACAATTATATTTTTTTAAGATTAATAATAACAGTGTTACTCTAATAGCAAGCCATAAGATACTAAAGGGCATTGAAGCCTGGGGTCCGATGGCAATTGCGGGTCAATACCTCATAATGAGGGATGCGAGAAATTTATTATGCCTGAATATTGGTAAATAAGCTCATGATGAACAAGAAACTAATATCTGTTCTTTCTGTTCTGGTTATAGTTGTTTTTATCGGGTATATCATCTTTGATGTTTCAAAATCATCAGGCTCGGAAAAGGTCGAAACAATAAACCCGGATAGTGCAGTCATCCCCGACGCCTGGGCAATCACAAGAGAATTCAAGGTTGATGAAGGCAAACTGGAAGCAGTATCTGTTTCAGATGGCAAGATCTACCTTGGCGGAGATTCTTTTGTTTCATGCTACGATAGCAATCTCAGATTAATATGGAATTTAAAAACTTCTGCACCTGTCACTGCACTGTCTAATTCCGGCGATTCAATATTCGCATCAACAGCCAGTCAGATCCTTGTGATCGATAAAGGAGGGAAATTACTCAGCGACTGGGGTCCATTTGAAGACAGCAGCCTGATAACGTCAGTTACTGCAAATAAAAAGTATGTGGCTTTTGCCGATGCTGGCTCGAGAGTTGTATTCGTACTCGACAAAGGTGGTGAGGTAAAGAAAATGATTGGCCAGGGTGATAAACAGTTTTCTATCCCTAGTCCGTATTTTGAGGTAGTACTTGACATGAATAATAATTTGTTTACGGCTAATACAGGGAAACACAGAGTCGAAACCAGAAATATTAATGGCGATGTGCTTAGCTATTTCGGACAGCCTGGTGCCGGACCAAACAATTTCTGCGGCTGTTGCGCACCACCACATTTTATAGTTGTGCCCGATGGCTTTGTTACTGCTGAAAAAGGTATTAACAGGATAAAAATTCTCGATAAGAAAGGAGAATTTGTAGAGTTTGTGAGTTCACATAATAACTTTATCAAATCGGTTCCGCTTGATTTGGCGTCAATAGATGGAAAGACTATCTATGCAGCCTATCCGGGGGATTCGAAGCTGTATGTATTTAACCGTAAAACCCCCTAAATCCCCCCAGGGGGGGACTTTGAACCCCGCCCT
This sequence comes from Bacteroidales bacterium, assembly GCA_038245405.1. Taxonomy (GTDB): domain Bacteria; phylum Bacteroidota; class Bacteroidia; order Bacteroidales; family VadinHA17; genus LD21. Next base: position 49,645 of record JBBRSO010000003.1, on the reverse strand, counting down.
TCAGGGTGGGGATAAAACAAACGAAAATGACCAGAAACGAACTGCTAAAAAAACTCGGAAGATATGTGCTGCTGATGATTATGGCAGTGATTGTACTCTTACTTGGAAACAAGGTTGTTGCAGCGAATAATTGTAATACATGTGCCGGTAAAGGCATTTGTAATGGCAAGACTGACTGTAATAAATATTAATTGCAGGACCACCTATATCCCCCCAAGGAGGACTTTGATACCCTGTAGATGGAATTTTAAATATTGAAATTCTTTAATATGAATATGGAAAAGAATAAATATCAATCGCGGCGCGATTTTGTGAGAACAGCCGGGAAAATAATTGTTGCAGCTCCATTGGTGATTATTCCTGCTTTTCTCATTAAAAAGACTCATTTGACCGGATATGTCTGGCAGATCGATCCACATAAATGCACACAGTGCGGTCAATGCAAGACAAACTGTGTGCTCACACCTTCTGCGTCTAAATGTATGCATGCGTACAGGATGTGTGGATATTGCGATCTTTGCGGGGGATATCTGAGGCAGGGTGCCAAGACTATCAGTACCGGAGCGGAAAACCAGTTATGTCCCGTAGGTGCAATAAAAAGAAAATTTGTGGAGGAACCATATTTTGAATATACCATTGATGAGACATTATGCGATGGCTGTGCTAAATGTGTGAAGGGTTGCGGTGACTTCGGAAACGGGTCGTTGCATATGCAGATACAGCACGATATCTGTGTTAATTGCAATGATTGTTCGATAGCAAGAACTTGTCCGTCAAATGCCATAAGCAGGATCCCGGCAAGCGTGGCGTATTTGCCGAAGGATAAGTAGATGCCGGAAGTCGGAAAAACTTACACAGATTGACACTGAGAAGCACAGAGAAACAAAGAGAAAATGTAACATGAGTAAGAATAATTATCATAAACATATCCAAATGAACTCTTCTTCAGGGGGGCATGGGGGACCTAAGTTGAAAAAAGCATTACCATATATAGTTTTCCTCTTGCTCCTTGGCTGGCATTTTGCGGTATTCGCACAGGATCGCTTTCCGAGGCCGGAGTTTGAATCGGGACATATTTATCCAACCGTACAGTTTGCTGCTCCCAGAGCGCCTTTTATGGAATATATTGACGTTGCTGTATTGATTGCCGCACTGATAGTAACAACATGGCTGGCACTAAAGAAACGTTCACGGAGAGGATTGATCTGGATGTCTGTATTTTCCCTGGCATATTTTGGTTTTTACAGAGAAGGATGTATCTGTGCCGTCGGATCCGTTCAGAATGTATCGCTGGCCCTTTTTAATACTGGGTATTCGATCCCGGTAACAGCATTGTTATTTTTCACTATTCCGTTACTATTCTCACTCGCATACGGAAGGGTATTCTGCGCTGGAGTTTGCCCTCTGGGCGCTATTCAGGAATTAACGGGATTAAAACCCCTGAAGCTTCCAAAATATGTAGACTTGTTTTTAGCATTCGTGCCCTTTATATATCTGGGACTAGCAATATTATTTGCATCGACCAACAGTCAGTTCATAGTATGCAGATATGATCCGTTTGTAGGTATCTTCAGGCTCGATGCGCCTTATACAATGGTAATATTTGGCGTTCTCTTGCTTTTAACCGGGGTATTTGTCAACCGGCCATATTGCAGGTTTCTCTGCCCTTATGGAGTTCTTCTCAATATTTTTTCAAGGTTTGCCGGAAAACATCTCACAATAACACCAGCTGAATGCACCAATTGCCGTTTATGTGAACATGCATGTCCGTATGATGCTATACTGCCTTCAGATATAGTCCAGACTAAAGAAGAACCGACAAAATCCAGAAAACGATTCATGCTTTATTTCGTGTTTGTGCCAGTTTTTGCAGTTGCCGGAGCCTTTCTTCTTTTCAACCTCGCTCCTTCTCTTTCGTCGGTTAACAATACTGTAAGACTCGCCAGGGAAATAAGAGCTGAACAAACGACGGGTATAGAATCAGATCTGAAAACAGTTGCCACATTCAAGGAATCAGGCAAAACAGAAACTGAATTATTTGCTGAAGAAGGTCTGGTTATCAGAAGATTTGAGGCCGGATCACCATGGGTTGGTGCATTTCTTGGTATATCCTTCGGCATAGGGATGATCTCATTGAGTGTAAGAAACAAAAGAATCGAATATAAGCCGCACCAGGGTAAGTGTTATAGCTGCGGAAGATGTTTTAAGTATTGTCCAATTAAAGTGAAAGTTTAAGATGAAGGTCAAAATTACTGAAAGTGATATCAGTATACTTAAGGTTGTCAGTCAGATCTCGTTGGGATTTGCACTTCTTGTTGCAATGACAATGATCTTAACATTTGTGCAGCTGAAAATTGTGAATCCACTTGATAACCCGATATTGCTGACGGTGAAGGAACAGTTCGACAAAGATCCGGGTGGAGGTGAGAAAGCCGCGCAGATCCGGGCAATGGATCTTATGGCCAGGAAAGCATATTTCAGTTCCAGATGGCAGGTTGAAACAGGTTCATACCTCCTGCTTGCCGGGATAATAGTGTTTGTAATTTGTCAGAGGATTATTGCTGATAATGAAAAACCTGCTCCCGTTTTAACCGATATAAAACCAGATGGCGAAGCCGGCCGGAACAGAAATCGTAAATTTATTGTTTCATCAGTCTCTCTTATATTTATTCTTGCTGTTATCTCTTCATTCCTGCTCAGAGCAAGTCTTCCCGATCTGTCGGGTAAGTCGCCGGTTTCGAAAGAAAAAGAACCGGCAGGAAGCGGAAAAACTTTTAAGCCAGATAAGACAAACTGGCCTGCATTCCGCGGGCAGGATAGCCGCGCTATAGCTGGCGGGACAGATTATCCCACAGAATGGGACGCTGCATCAGGAAAAAATATAAAGTGGAAAATTGAAGTGCCGGGCAGAGGCAAGAGTTCCCCTGTTATCTGGGAAGATAAGCTATTTATAACGGGTGCAAGAGACAAGATATGTGAAGTCTATTGTATCGATAAAAAGGATGGTAAAATTCTCTGGACAGGCGTCGCCTCTGAGATATCAGGTGAACCAGCGGAATTGCCAAAGACAGATCCTGAAGCCGGACTAGCGGTATCTACAGTTGCTACAAACGGGAAAGCAGTATTCGCCGTGTTTGCAAATGGGAACCTTGCTTGCTTTGATATGGAAGGTAACAAAAAATGGGCAAAAAATATTGGTGTTCCTGAAAGCAGCTATGGATACTCCTCCTCACTTCTGGTGTATGAGAATACTCTTCTTCTACAATTCGACAGCAATGTGAAAATCTCGCTTATCGGTTTTGATCCTGAGACTGGGGACCAGAAATGGGAAACTCTGAGGAATGGGCACGCTGTATGGTCATCTCCTGTTCTGGCTAATTTTAATGGCATACCACAGCTCATAATTAACGGTAATCCTGCTGTCAGCAGCTTTGACCCGGTAACAGGCAAAGCGCTTTGGGAAATTGAATGTATGAGCGGTGATGTTGCACCGTCGGTTGCGGTAAACAGCACAACAGCTTATGCTGTAACAGATTACGCAAAGCTTGTGGCAATAAAGCCGGGAAACACCCCTGTTATTAGCTGGGAAGATAATGCTTATACCCCCGATGTGTCAAGCCCGGTTGCAACAGATAAGTATTTGTTTCTTTCAACCGGAAACGGAGATGTGGCATGCTATAACGCTTCAAAAGGTGACACCGCATGGACACACTTTTTTCAGGATCCCTTTTATGCATCACCTATCGTTGCGGACGAGAAAGTGTATTATCTCGACAGAGGCGGGATGATGCATATTGTTAATGCTGACGGCATATTTAAGCTTATTGGTGAGTCTGCGATCGGTGAAGCGACAGATTGCTCTCCCGCATTCTCATATAAGAGTATTTATATAAGAGGAAGGAAAAATCTTTTTTGCATTACAGAAAATTGAATACGGAAAAAAACGAGATATTGGATACTTGCTGTGGTGGTAAACAATCTTCCCCGGAAGAAATGTATTCGGCTATTGACGAGGTAATAAAGCTCACAGGAACCGAATCAGGCAAAGTGATAATGATTCTTCAGGAAGTCCAGAAAAAGCTAAACTGGCTGTCATCTGACGCACTCAGATACATCTGCAAAGTAACTGATATAACACCAGGTCAGATTTCGGGTGTATCTACTTTCTATACACAGTTCAGACATCTTCCTGTAGGAAAACACACCATAAAAATTTGTTCTGGAACTGCCTGTCACGTGAAAGGCAGCCCCCTGATATCGGACGCTTTTAAAAGGACATTGAAAATTGATAATAGTCGTAATGCGTCACCTGATAATCTGTTTTCCATCGAAGAGGTTGCCTGTCTTGGCTGTTGTACCCTTGCACCTGTCGTTCAGATAGATAATAAAACATACGGACATGTGAAACCAACACAGATCGATGAGATAATACATGATTTTAAAATCAACGGACAAAAAGTTCAGGAAGTTTCCGGGTCAACCACCGATGGAAACGAAGTTGCGGAGGTCAGAATAGGTATAGGTTCATGTTGTGTTGCCGGAGGAAGTAAAGAGATACTTTCCGAAATATTTGCAATAAAAGAAAGGTATAATCTCAATATAAGCCTTAAGCAGGTCGGCTGTGTGGGAGTTTGCAATCAGACACCCCTGATGGAAATTGTGACAAAGGAGAACGTACATTCAAGATATACAAAAGTAACCATATCGCAGGTTGAAGAAATTCTTCTGAAGCACATTCGTCCGGGCAAATTAAATAAGAGGATAAAATCTAAGATTAATGATATTGTCGATACATTTCTTTCAGATGATAAGTTAACAGGACAGTTGAATCTGCCTGTTGACATCCGTGAGAAATATCTGAATAATTTTCTTAACAAACAGGTCCATATTGCTACTGAAAACGGTGGGATTCTTTCCCCTGAATCAATTTTTGAATATCAGGAAAAAGGAGGTTTTAAGGCATTGAATAAATGCTATGCGGAAAACGACAAGTTGTCAATTATAAAAACAATCACCGACAGCGGTCTGAGAGGACGTGGAGGAGCTGGTTTTTCTACCGGCAGAAAATGGTCTATCTCATATAATACTCCCGGAGAATATAAATATGTAGTATGCAATGGCGATGAAGGCGATCCTGGGGCCTTTATGGACAGAATGTTGCTTGAGTCGTTTCCCTACAGGGTAATCGAGGGGATGGTAATAGGAGGCTATGCCACAGGCGCCAGAGAAGGTATTTTCTATATCAGGGCTGAATACCCGCTGGCTGTAACAAGAATAAGAATAGCTCTTAAACATTGTTATGAAAACGGATTACTGGGAAGCAACATCAACGGTAGTTCTTTCTCGTTCGATATAAATATTTTTGAAGGAGCCGGAGCATTTGTTTGCGGTGAGGAAACAGCTCTCATAGCCTCACTTGAAGGGAAAAGAGGTACACCTCATCTAAGACCGCCTTATCCTGCTGTGAAAGGTTATCTGGGAGAGCCAACCCTTGTCAACAATGTAGAAACCCTCTCTCTCGTGCCATGGATCATAAATAACGGAGCATCGGCATTTGCTGCAGTAGGCACAGAAAAGAGCAAGGGAACGAAAGTCTTTGCTCTCGCCGGCAAGATATCCAAAGGTGGTCTGATAGAAGTACCCATGGGTACCACAATCCGCGAAATTGTAGAGAATATCGGTGATGGCATTGCCGACGGCAACACGTTTAAAGCAGTTCAGATAGGTGGACCTTCCGGTGGTTGCATTCCTGCTGGTAAAGCTGATACTGCAATTGACTATGAGGAACTTATGAAGATGGGCGCTATGATGGGATCCGGTGGTATGGTTGTTCTTGACAATACCGACTGCATGGTTGATATGGCTAAGTATTTCCTTACGTTCACACACAAGCAGTCGTGCGGTAAATGTACTTTCTGCAGGATCGGCACAAAACAGATGCTCAATATACTCACCTCTTTAACTGAAGGGAAAGCCACTCTTGAAGATCTCAATGCTCTTGAAGAGCTCTGTAAATTTGTTAAGGAGGGTAGCTTGTGCGGACTAGGTAAGACTTCTCCTAACCCGGTTCTCACTGGTTTGAAATATTTCAGGGAGGAATATGAAGAACATACCAGGGGAATCTGCAGGGCCAATAAGTGCCAGCCACTCATAAAATATAATATAACTGACAATTGCACCGGGTGCACAAAATGCTCACAGGATTGTCCGGTAAAAGCTATTCCCTTCAAACCTTATGAAAAGCATGAGATAGATCAGTCAATTTGCACTAAGTGTGATAATTGTAGAATAGTTTGCCCGGAGGAAGCAATTGAAATCATTAACATAAATGGTTAAGCTGAAAATAAATAATATAGAATATGAAGTTGCAGATGGCCTGACTATTCAGGAATTTGCAAAATCATGCGGTATATATATCCCTACCTTATGCCATAAGGAAGGATTGCCACATTATTCATCCTGTATGGTCTGTATGGTTAAAGACAACAGGACCGGCAATTTTCTACCCTCCTGCTCCGCACTTACACAGGAAGGTATGGATATTGATACAGAATCGGAACAGGTAGTGTCATTAAGAAAAAAGGCAGTTGAAATGCTGCTTTCCGAACATCGCGCCGAATGTGAGGCGCCTTGTCATGTCGTATGTCCTGCCGGTTATGATGTGCCTCGGTTGAACAGGCTATTGAGCTCAGGTGATTTTAGGGGCGCTGTTGAGCTATCGGCAGGTCAGACAAAAGATGCTGAGTTAAAATGCATCTGTTGTGCTGCCTACTGCGAAAATGCCTGCAGAAGGAAAAAAATTGACCTGCCAGTCTCAATAAGAAACCTGCAGATATTTATTTATCAGCAAACAAATCAGGGAAATCATAACTCTGAGAAATCAGGTACCTCAGAAAAAGCTTCTAAGAGATTCACCTCAAGGATTGGAAAACTGGAACATGAAGAATTAACAGAATGGCTCAAAGAATGCACTAACGGCGACAAAAGGTCAAGGGAAATAACCGATTCAACTTCTGCACAGACTGAAGCAGGGAGCTGTATGCATTGTGATTGCAGAGCTGCTGATGATTGTAGGCTGAGGGATATTGCCGACGAGTTTTCAGTAAAAGATCCAAGGGGTAAAATTGTGAATTCTCCGGCACGAAAGAAGATAAATGTAAGTACTGGTCTGATATTTGAAAACGCAAAATGTATCAAATGTGGCCTATGTGTAAGGCTTTGTGAACAGATGGATGAAGAACCTGCACTCTGTTTTATTAACAGGGGATTTATAAGCATAATATCGGAGCCTCTTACAGAAGATTTTAATGATATTCTTAAGACAAAAAGCAAAGAGGTTGTGGATGTTTGTCCGACTGGAGCTCTGAGCCTGATGGCGCAGAGAACAGGGCGAAGGGCATATGGCAAAAACTCTGCCTGCCCCTGGCAACCCCCCACCCCCCCAAATGGGGGGCTAAGAACGCCAGCCGAGGGTTGTTGAGAAGCCAAAGTCCCCCAAATGGGGGATTTAGGGGGTTGCCAAGGATGGGGGCTGATTTTAGGAAAATAAATTTGTTAATAAATTTATAAATGCGATATTTTATCATTCCAACTCTTTTTCTTCTCTTCTCATTGATCTCAGAAGCTCAGAACGGCAGCGATGACTGGCCATTATTCAGAGGCAAATCAGACTTGTCGGGCCGCACGAATATTGCTCTTCCGGTGACCCCGGAGCTTCTATGGAGTACTAAAACAGGTGCTTCTACAAAATCTTCACCAGTAATAAGCGAAGGGACAATTTACTTCGGCAATGAAAAAGGATCCCTTATTTCCGTAAGCAGCGATGGCCAGATAAAATGGAAGTACGAATCAGGCAGTTCAATTGACGCAGCTCCTTTGGTATTTGGCAAGAAGATCATATTTGGTACAAACGAAGGAGTCCTTACAGCTGTCGATAAAGCAACCGGTAAACTGCTATGGAAATACGTCACCGACAACCAGATTGCCGGTTCAGCAAATGTTTGGGTTTCCGGGAACAAGGCCGGCATAGTATTCGGGAGCTACGATTATTATCTGCATTGTGTAAATCCGGAAACAGGCAAGATGATGTGGAAAGTAGAGACTGAGAATTATATAAACGGTACACCTGCCATCCTGAACGGAAAAATTGTATTTGGAGGATGTGATGGAATGATAAGAATAGTTGATCCGCTAACCGGGAAACAAAAGGATACGGTAAATATTGGTGTTTATATTGCTTCATCCCCTGCCCTTTCACAGGATTTTGCATATTTCGGCGATTATGACGGCACTAATTACTGCGTAAATACAAAAACAAAAAAAATCGCCTGGAGAATTAATCCCAACGCAGAAGCTGGTTCAATCTTAGCGATACCTGCAATCGGAAATAATTCAATTGTGATAGGAAGTGAAGATAAATATCTTTATTGCTACAATTCCGCTGATGGCAAATTGCTCTGGAAATACCGAACCAAAGGAAGAGTAACCGGGTCAGCTGTAGTCACCTCAGACAAAGTTCTATTTTCAGGAATGGATGGATTTGTGAATATTTTGGCGTTATCTGATGGAAAAAAACTGTGGAGTTTTAATGCAGGAACTCCTGTCAGCAGCTCTCCGGCTGTTATAATCGGAAAGTTTTTTATTCTGACAGAGGATGGTAGATTGATGGCATTCGGTAGTAAGAAACCCCCTGCCCCCTAAAGGGGGTTCCAATACTTCCATTTTCTTGATTTGAAGCCCCCTTTAGGGGGTTGGGGGTAAGAAGGGGGTGGTTAATTGATTTATATAATATATGAAAATTGTTTATCTGATAACAGGATCCGGTGGATCATTTTATTGCGGGAATTGCTACCGCGATATGATTTATCTTCGGGCAATCAGGAAAGTACCCGGAACAATTGCTTCGGCTATCCCGCTGTATCTGCCTCCTGATGAATCTACAGTAGAATCGGGACTCGATAAAAATGTTTTTTTCGGTGCAATTTCAATGTATCTGAGAGAGAAAGTTCCGTTTCTTAAAAACATGCCAGTCTTTCTTGACAAGATCTTTGACTCTGCTCCTATGCTTAAGATGGCCGCAAAAAGAGCAGGAACGACTCGTACAGAAGGTCTCGAGGAGATGACATTGAATATGATAAAAGGAGAAAATGCATTTCCGGAGAAAGAGCTGCAACGCTTGATCGACTATCTGTCGAAAGATGGTAAACCGGATATAATTCATCTTTCAAATGCACTGATAATTGGTCTGGCGCGACAGATTAAAAAGAAAATTGACGTGAAAATCGTCTGTTCGCTTCTTAATGAAGATGACTGGGTTAATGAAATGGCCGAACCATATCAGTCCAATTCATGGAAACTTATAGCACGGGAAGCCTCAAATGTAGACTCTTTCCTCACGCCAAGCAATTACTACAAAGAGCTCTTTATTTCAAAAACTGGCATCAAAGGAGATAATATTCATGTAGTTCCTCTTGGATTTGATCGGGATCTGACCATTGAGAAAAATGACTACTTCCCGGCAATAGGATATTACTGCAGGATAAGTTCACATAATGGAATTGATAAGCTCGTTGATGCTTTTATCGAACTGAAAAAAGGTAATCAGATTCCTGGTCTGACTCTTCATATTTCCGGCGGATTCACTGGTGACGATAAACCTTTAATTGCAGAGCAGATTAGAAAAATTAAAAAGAACGGATTGAAGAGCTTTGTTAAAATTTATCATGAGTTCCAGGGTGACAGCAAAAAAGCATTCTTCAGTAACATAGATGTAATGAGTGTTCCCGTAAGAAAATACGATGGATATGGATTGTATCTTCTTGAGGCAAATTTACATGGTGTGCCTGTTGTTCAACCTGCAACCGGTGCATTTCCGGAAATAGTGAAAATAACAGGTGGCGGAATTACTTATTCACCGGATACTGTTTCAGAACTTGCTCAAAGTCTGTTGAAAGTGTTAAACGATCATGAACTACGATTTAAACTGGGGAAAGAGGGAAAAGAGAATGTACTGGGTAAGCTCTCGCTGGCGAAAATGTCAGAGGATTTATCGAGGGTTTACGGGTCATTGGGTTGAGACCACCCCGTCCCGGAGATAGGCTTACCGGATGAAATAAAATTTGTTTTCCGGGCCACCCCTCCTTAAAAAAAGGAGGGGAAAGTTTAACCAATACTAAGCTGCGGGCTCGACGAAATCTTCGGACTTCGTCGTACAAGAACAATCGCAGTTTGAAAACTTCGATTAGCACTGTTAGAACGATTTAACATTATTTCAACTTATTTCAATATATTTCAATACAAAATGCTCTCAATAAAAGAGATCTCAAAGTCGCACCTGCAGCGGGGAGTTGTCCTCGACAAGCTTTCGCTTGATGTGAGTGAAGGAGAAACAATCGCTATCATGGGGCCGTCTGGTTCCGGGAAGACAACTCTTATGAACATCATAGGGCTTCTCGACAAACCCGATAGCGGCGAGATCCAATTCAGAAATGAATCGTTAGCCGGATTTTCAGAAAAGAAATCTGCTGAATACCGAAACCGTAATATCGGTTTTGTTTTCCAGGATCATCTGCTCATGCCATACCTGACAGTAATTGAGAATATCTATCTTCCGATGCTTGCTTCAAATAATGAAGGAGGTGACAGAACTTCAAAGGAACACCATGCGGAATTGATGATGAGAAAAACCGGAATCCTTGAGCTCAAAGACAAGTATCCTTATCAAATATCAGGCGGTGAAGCGCAACGTGTAGCTGTTGTGAGAGCTCTTATCAACAAGCCTTCAATTATTCTGGCCGATGAACCGACAGGCTCACTTGATTCAAAAAATGCAGAAATACTGGGAGAGCTGCTTCTTGAGATTAATAAGGATCTTGGAATCACAATTATCCTTGCAACTCATTCCGTTGACCTGGCATCGAAAATGTCAAAAAGATTACGGCTCGAAGCAGGAAAATTATTAATCTGATCGATACAGATGCAGAACAAACTCCATTTAATCCTCAGATCAATATATTTTTATAAGAAGCCTGCAATGTTTCAGTTTCTTATAATATTGATCCTCTCAGCAGTTATAACAGGTTCATTGCTTGTAGGAAGCTCTGTAAAAGAGAGTCTTAAAAAATCATCCGCAGAGCGCCTGGGGAACACCGGTATTCTGATTAGTTCCGGCATACGGTACTTTACTTCTGATCTTCCTGAGAGACTGAATGATAGCAGCAATTTATCCTGTACAGGCATGCTGGATCTTCAGGGCTATTGCCAGAGTCTTACCTCACAGAAAGGGGCGTTTAATGTTCATATAAACGGAATAAATGATGATTTTTTTAAATTTCAGGGTCAGGATAGTTTTAGCCTGAAGCCGGGAGAAGTAGCTATTAATAAGAAACTGTCAGAATATCTTGATATCGTTGAAGGCGATGAGCTTATTATTCGTTTTACTGAGATAAGCGATATTCCAGGAGATGCGCCATTTGCACCATCAGAAGGTCTATCAAAGTCTGTGGTAGTTAAAGTCGAAAAAATACTCGGTTCAACGGAAGGCGGGAATTTTTCACTTTCAATTAGTCAGATTACGCCAATGAACATTTTTATTAATCTGGCAGATATTGAAGAGGATCATGACAAGCCAATAAAACTAAACAGGATACTGATAAACAGGGATAGCAAAAGTTCAGCAGCCGGAATTTCGGAAGTATTACAGAAATCTCTGAGATTCACTGATGTCGGATTAAATCTGAGGTATATAAAAAAAACGGGTGAATATGAGATTTCATCCGATCGGATTTTTATAGATGAAGAAATCGTCGATATTATAAAAAAACGTTTACCAGCCGCTGCTCCTCTCATGACATATCTTGGAAACCGCTTTATAGATGGCGTAAAGGTTACTCCATATTCATTTATTTCAGCCTTACCTCCAACATTATACCCTGAGATTGGTGAAGGAATGATAATAAACCAATGGATGGCCCGTGATCTTGATGCTTCCCCTGGCGATTCAATACTTTTGTACTGGTATTCAATTGATTCATTAAATAAACTGGTTGAAAAGAAGGGCAAATTCATTGTGTCGCAAATTGTCGGAATGGACGGCATTTGGTCGGATTCTCTTTTGATGCCTGCATTCCCCGGAATTGCAGGAAAAAAATCATGCTCCGAATGGGATGCAGGACTGCCGATAAAAATGAAAGAGATAAGGCCAAAAGATGAAGATTACTGGAATAAGTACAGGGGTACTCCTAAAGCCTTTATAAACTATGATACCGGGAAAAAAATATGGGGTAATAGTTTTGGTCCGGCTACTGCAATGCGTTTTCCTGCAGGAACTACGGAACAGCATATAAAAGAAATGCTTAATGGATATTTCGATCCATTTAAAATTGGATTCAGTGTTATTGATCTAACAAATGAATCGAAAAATGCAGCTGAAAAGAGTGTTGATTTCGGAAGTTTGTTTATAAGTCTCGGTTTTTTTATTATCCTGGCTTCTATGGTGTTGCTTTCATTTGCTTCATCCTCCTATTTTGAAACTAAAAAGAGTCAGGTCAGGACATTATTTGCTCTGGGATTTTCAAACAGGTGGATCCAGGGATTTTTATTATCTGAAATAGCACTGATCAGTCTGTTAGGATGCTTAACAGGAGCTTTTGCAGGGTATGGCATTGACATTATTATTACAAGGGCGCTCAATACTATCTGGACAGGGGCAGTACAGACAAATACACTGAATCCATTCTTCAGTATAATACCGGTGACCTTAGGTTTCATAATGACTTTTATAACAATAATGGTCCTAATGCTGGTGAAGACCATACGATATCTTAAAGTGCTCAGTACCGGCAGAAAATCCTTTCAAAAGCTTCCTTCGCAACGAATAAATCTGATTCTTCTTCTGCTCCTTCTCATCATAACATTTTCATCGTTTTTACTATATCTATTTACTGAAGACAAGCTCGCGTACTCATTTATCACAGGTACATTTTTGTTGTTAACACTGGTAATATCGTGGAGACAGTATTATCTCAGGAAACGCAGAGTTGGCGGATGTTTGAAAAACAGAAAACAGTTTTCAGGAATTTATTACTCTGTTTATCCATCTTCAGCTATATCACCTGTACTTTTTATTGCAGCAGGGATTTTTATTGTTTTTATTCTTGGAGCGAACAGGCAAAACTTCAGCGGGATTAATGACAGCCGGTCCGGAGGCACCGGAGGATATCTATTATGGTGTGAAAACACAATTCCTGTGAAGGAGGATCTGAACTCGTTAGCAGGCAGACAATCATTCGGTCTGGATGATGACGATATGAAGGAGATCCGGTTTGTTCAGATTAAGAGACTCGCAGGGAATGATGCCAGTTGTCTCAATCTTAACCATGTAAAAGTTCCTCCATTGCTGGGTATAGCCCCGGACGATTTTATACAACGCAAGTCCTTTTCATTTTCTGCTATACTGAAATCAGACAGTGTATCCAATCCCTGGCAATATTTGAAAATGACGCCAGGCAAAAATATTATATACGGAATTGCAGATCAGGCTGTTCTTGAATGGAACCTGAAATTAAAAGCAGGTGATACATTGATCATGAAGGCTGAGAATGGAGCTCCATTAAAAATCATCATTGCCGGAGGATTACATTCCTCTGTATTTCAGGGAAATGTAATTATAGGATTAAGCAATTTTTCAAAGTATTTTCCAACCACTTCAGGAAGCTCTGTTCTCCTTGTCGATGGAAACAAGGATCTTTCGGATAAATATATGGCAACTCTAAACGACAGGTTTGAAAACAACGGTGTAATTATTGAAACTACCAGCCACCGGCTCGAATCCTTTTATGAAGTGACGAACACCTACCTTTCGGTATTTGCTGTTCTTGGAGCTCTGGGTATGATCATTGGAATTGCAGGATTGGGTTTTGTTCTTCTGAAGAATTACAATCAACGTAAACAGGAGTTTTCACTTATGCTGGCGGTTGGCTTTTCAGTTAATATGATAAAAAGAATGATTTTTTCCGAACAGCTGATGATACTCATAGCCGGAATATCTACTGGCTTCATTTCGGCACTGGTAGGTTCATTGCCATCAATTAAGCAATATCAGGATATTCCATGGCTATTGATGTTGGGTATGATTGCAGCTATAATGTTTGCAGGGATCCTGGCTCTTTATCTGGCGCTTCGGCCAATAACCAGGATCTCATTGATTGGGAGTCTGAAGAAGGAATAAATTGCATGGAGAAAAGCACGAGGGTTACTTTTTCCCTACAGCAATAAGATTTTTCTGTGTTCTGAAAAATATCATCCTAAGGAAGATGCGATACTAAAATTTTATATTGTAATTAACCGATGCAATGCTCATGTCTGAAACATGCGGCAGATAATCGCGCTGGAAGATATAGCCAAGTTCCACGGAATGATTTTTCACAATCTTAAATTCCAGACCTGCTGAATATCTTATTTTTTCAATGGTTCTTGTCTTGTCTGAGAACATCGGGCTGAATGCTTCAGCATATACATAAGGATTGACAGGAAAAACAGGTGTTTTATAAACTGCCTTCAGCTTTATTCTCCCTGTATAATCGGGTTGTTTATCCCGATCGTTTTTAATAAATGTTTTAGTTTGTGTCTGGAATCTTAAGCGAGCCGAGAATGAAAAATTACCCACGGGGAGGCTTCCTTTGAAATCTAAATAGAATTTATGACGGAAGTAATAGGAATTATTATCCTCAATGCATTTTGAAAGTCTGTAAGAACCGTCAGCTGCAAAATATTTATTGAAATTATAACCGAGCCCACCCTCTATAAACGCTTCTTCAATTTTTGAGGCATTTCTGAAAGTTTTCACCTCAGTTGAAACATTCAGCTCCAGCTTTTTATTAATCTTATGCTCGCCTGATACTCCATACCATATGCCAAAATCCTTATCCTGCGCAACAGCCGCTACGGAAAGTAAGAAAGTAACTGTCAGTACATAGATTCTCCTAGTCGTCATCATCATCATTTTCTTTAACTATTTCAGCCCGGGTAAAATTATTCAATTGATTACCCGTAACATTAAAAAATATCTGTAATCTGCAGGTATCTTTCAGGAAATCTATTTTTCCTATTTCGACTCTGTTTATTTTTTTAATTCCGGTTCTTTCCTCGAGATCTTTTATGAGATGTTGGATATTCTCAGGTTTGATCAGCTCGATTTTTTCATAAGTGATAATCTTTGACAACTCATTTTTCTTCAACCATATTTTTTCCATGCAAAAAGTAATAGCAACTATCACAAAGTTTGTAAAAAGCACGTCTGCCACACTGGTTTTTGTGTCTGCAAGTGAATTTATAATTGAGACTCCGATTATAAGAAACAGATAAGTCATTTCTTTTATGGGTATGGAACTTGTTCTGTATCTTATTATGCCGAAGATCGCAAATAAACCGAGTGCAAATCCAATCTGAAGTTTTACGCTTGCCAATAGGTAGCATAACAGAAATATTACACTTGATATTAGAATATAAGTAAACAGATAGTCTTTCCTTCTGGTTGTAGAATAATATAACCATCTGACCAGAATCAGGATGACGATCATATTAAGCGTAAATCGACCGACAAGAACCAGAAAACTTGGAAGATCAAATAGTTGTATGCCAGCCACGCTAATCTGGTCAGGGTCAAGTAGATTCATTGAATTCATTTTCGATTTTATTTATAAGAAGGATATTTGATTTGAGAGTATTAGTGCGGGGCATTTTCCTTATGAGTGAACTGCCCATGCTATATTTGCTGAACCGGTTAGGCTGAATACCCATCTCTTTCATGATACTTCCGATCGGAGACACTCCACTATGTCGACCTCTTTTTATTTCTGCTACAGCAAGATATGGAAGTTCAATATTTTTTCCATCGGGACTACTGAAACTGAGATTAGAATCAAGAGTTATCCTTTCCTGAAATTCCTTGCCAACCAGTGTAATCCTTGAAAACCGATTTATAAGTGAAGGTTGTAAATCGCTGGTATTGTGTGGAAAATAGTCCTTTAAAAAAGTTGATGCAGCATTGTCGAATGTTCCGGATAATCTATTCTCTATGCGCCATTTTATTGTTCTGTTCTTGTTTGTCTTTTTTTTTATTTCCAGAAAAGTTAATCCCGATGCTTCATAGCGCCGGTATCTTACTTTATGCCGGTTTAGCTTTCCTCTCACTTGAAGGTTGAAGAGCAGGTAATCAGGAGTATCGAGATAAGTTGTATGATATAAAAAATCTCTTGCTTCTTCTATCTCGAGCACATGATAACTCTTCGACAGAAGATCGAGAAGAACAGGCAGCTTCCCTGATGAAAACACATATTTGATCTCGACCCTGTTCATGAGCTTTACCTCATCCATTTCAAACAGGCTGATCGGAGAAAATGAATTAAGCACTATTGGTATATCGGACCTCGGCATATTAATAAGAAGTATAAGTGTATGTCTTTTTTGATTTCATTTTTTTGTTGGGGTCATAAACTAATTTCTCTGTCCTTAAGCCATTAACGTACTTATATTCAGAGGATTCTTTTAATCGGCCTGAAGTATCAAACTCCTCCTCTTTTATCTTATTATTGTCAGTATCATATTCATATTTAAAATGCTTATCAACCTTGCCTTGCTTATAGTTAACAGACTCAATAACGTTTCCCCTTGAATCGAAATATGTTTCTGAGTCTTTTAATTGTTTCTTCACGAGCATATCATATTTCTCTTCAGTAACAATTATACTCTTGATTTTTTCTTTTGATGCAGATTTCTGACAAACTGCTGTCAATCCAATTCCTGCCACCAGAATAATTAAAATGAAAGTTCTAATCGTTTTCATATTTCTGTTTTAAAGTTTTAGTTAATACGGTCAGATTCAAATGTACGTCTAGTTCAATTCAGATGGAAATTTTTTAGCCTATTTATTCAATCTTACGTCAACTTAACAAAATAATTTGACAAATATCCCCTCACCAAAGCGGGCATAGCCATCAACCAAAGGTGTAAAGTACAGAATTACAATTGGTTAAATTTCATTTAAAATGTCTTCGCTTGGCGGCTATGCTAAGCGGGGGAATTACTTTAGGGAATCACTAGTTAAAAAATATTTCAAATCAGATTGACCATTTGAACAAATTAGTCAGATGGGTTGTTATCTTTGCATTTTTAAGAAAAATGGATTCTGAAAAGAATAGTATTGATAAGAGTGATAAAATGAACCTTATCATTGAAGCCTCTCAAAAGCGCTTCGGATTATTTGGAGTTGAAAAGACCTCAATGCGTGAAATTGCTGATGATCTTAATTTGTCAAAAGCATCTTTGTATTATTACTTTCCTGATAAAGAAAGCTTATATAAAGCTGTTGTTGAAAAAGAGCAGGAAGAATTTGTCTCCAGGATATCTGAAAGGATATCCAGCTTTCATGAACCTGAGCACTTACTAATTGAATATGCAAATGCGAGACTATCATATTTTCGCACTCTGTTAAATTTAAGCAGACTGAGGTATGAAACATTTTCCGGGTTGAAGCCAGGATTAGCAGAAGCGATTCAGGTTTTCAGAGAAAAAGAAAAGGGGATCATTATTAATATATTTGAAAAAGGCGTCGCCAGCGGAATATTCGATATAAAAGATACGGAGCAGATGGCATCGCTTTTTCTTGATCTGCTTAAAGGCCTGAGGATATCCCTTATAAACGGAAAAGAGACACTCTTTATCGAACAGTCTGAATATGAGTTGCTTCTTGCGAAGACCCTGGCTTTTACCAGTCTTTTTATCAGAGGTATTAAGTGTAATACAAACTGATTTATAACGATATAATTTAATCAAGATCAAATTTTATGAAAGAAGAATCGAACAACACACGGCTTAAAGTTTACATACCTCTGGCGATTGTCATTATTGGCGTACTAATAGGTGCATGGTTTTGGTACAAGGATTATTCAATGTATATTACCTCTGATGATGCACATGTAGATGCCGACAACGTCAGCATTGGATCAAAAATACTTGGCAGAATATCAGCAATATATGCCCAGGAAGGTGATAAAGTGACACGTGGCACTCTCCTGGCCGACCTTGATAGTATAGATCTGATAGCTCAGAGAAACCAAACACTGGCCATGAAAGCCCAGGCTCAGGCAAATTACAGCCAGACTCAGATAAAATACAATTCTGACCAGAAAAGTCTGAAGGTACTTGAGATAAATCTTGACCGGGCTAATGAGGACTTGAACCGGGCAAAAAGTCAGTTGGAAGGCGGAGTTATAACCCGTGAGCAGTTCGATCATATACAAAAATCATCTGAAACTGCTACGGCGCAACTGGAAGCAGGAAAATCACAGCTTCTGGTTTCAAAATCGATGATAGCTACAGCAGCTGCTTCAGTAGAAACAACAGATTCCCAGACCAAAGTCCTCGATGCTCAGCTCAGGAATACAAAGCTCTATGCACCATTTGATGGCATTCTTGCCAAGAGATGGTTAATGAAGGGAGATGTGGTTCAGCCGAGCCAGTCGATATTTACCCTCACGCTTAGCAACAACCTGTGGATAGTAACATATCTTGAGGAAACAAATATTTCAGAGGTGCATTTAAACCAGAATGCAAAATTCACCATCGATGCCTTTCCCGGAGTAACATTCAACGGCAAAGTGTACCTGATTGGTTCAAGCACCTCTTCGGTTTTTTCATTGATACCTGCAAACAATGCATCAGGTAATTTTACGAAAGTAACACAGCGGGTGCCGATAAAAATATCAATTGAAAGTGCGGGAAATAATAAGGAATTATCGTCAATGAATATTTTATCAGGGATGTCGGCAGTTGTTAAGATTGTAAAGGACTAAAATGGATAGAAGAAGAACACTTCCTCACCGAATCAGATACATGGTCAGGAGGAGAAATTCCGGCTTTCATCCTAAGCACGAATCATACAAATGGTTCCTCCTCGCTAATATAATGATCGGAACCTTTATGGCGGTTCTTGATGCCACCATTGTTAACGTTGGGCTTCCCAAGATAATGGCGTCATTTGGTGTTGGTCTTGATAAGATACAATGGGTAGTCACCGCTTACATGCTTGCCATGGCGGTTGCCCTTCCTACGTCCGGATGGCTTGCCGATAGATTTGGTTACAAGCGATTGTATTTCATTGGGCTCTTCCTTTTTACTCTGGGTTCGATGTTATGCGGCCGTTCTTCGAATGAGAATATGCTTATCGCCTCAAGGATCATTCAAGGATTTGGTGCCGGAACAATACAACCCCTGGGCATGGCGATTATTACCAGGGAATTTCCTCCGCATCAAAGAGGTGTAGCCCTCGGTTTCTGGGGTATTTCTGCTGCCGCTTCAGTCTCATTCGGTCCTCTTATCGGTGGTTTTCTTATTGATACTTTCAGCTGGCCTTTGATCTTCGATGTCAATATACCTGTCGGAATTATTGCAATGCTATTCACCATAATAGTAATGCGCGAGTATGTAAATAAAAGAATAAGGAAATTTGATGTAGTAGGTTTTATCTCAGTTACAATTTTCCTTCCACTTACACTTTATATTCTTTCACAGGGAAATGCAGCAACAAACTCTGCAGGATGGCATGCTCCTTTTATATTGATATACGGAGCCATTGCTATGATAGCGCTGGCGGTCTTTATAACTAATGAACTTGTAGTAAAAGAGCCGTTGCTCGATCTGAGGCTGTTAAGGTACCATAACTTTGGAATAGCTAATTTGATCCTGGTAATATTTAGTCTGGGAATGTTTGGCAGCACATTTTTGTTACCGATCTATTTGCAGAGCAGCCTGGGTTATACCGCCCTTCAGGCCGGATCGCTGTTTCTTCCGATGGGGATTATTCAGGGGATTGTGGCACCACTGTCAGGAAAAATCTCTGACAAGTTCAGTCCAAAAATCCCTCTCTTCGTTGGGGTAATCCTCTTTGCCTACAGCTTCTACCTCAATTCTCAATTATCATGGCTAACTGAGCTTAATTTCATAATGATATCTCTCTACATGCGTGGTCTGGCAATGGGATTGATGTTTACCGCTCTTACAGCCATATCACTGTCAGAAATACCCCGAGATAAGATGGCGCAGGCTTCGGCTATAACAAATTCAATCCGTCAGCTTGGTGGTAGCTTAGGGGTGGCATTGCTTGCTACAGTTCTGACAACAAGGGTAAACTACCATTCTCAAACATTTGGTAACTCTATTAAACAAGGTTCTGAAGTTTATCAGCAAACTACTTCAAAAATAAAGAGCCATCTGGTTTACGGTGCAGGGAGCTCTCCTTCAATGTCGGCCAGGCAAAGCCAGGCAATCATATTGTCTAATCTGAGTAGACAAGC
This sequence comes from Bacteroidales bacterium, assembly GCA_038245405.1. GTDB lineage: Bacteria > Bacteroidota > Bacteroidia > Bacteroidales > VadinHA17 > LD21. Next base: position 29,294 of record JBBRSO010000003.1, on the reverse strand, counting down.
ATATATTCAAGGTATTGACGACGATTTTCTGCTGGCAGGAATAATAACACTTATTGGTGGTATTCCGATAATCTTTCTTCACACTAAAAAATCAAAAATTAAAAATATTCCGGCAAATGAATAAACATACAATTTTAAGATCAATTCTTTCGGTATTCTTAATATACCTGTTTTTTAATGGCTCTGTAACTGGTCAGATAAATGATTCCCTGTCTCTTAAAATCGTAATACAAAAAGTAATTACAACCTACCCTTCTGTTAAAGTTGCTGAAGAAGCCATTCTAAATGCGGACTCCCGTATAGCTCTGGCAAAAACAGGATATAATCCCGAGGTTGATATGACTGCGAGTTTTACAAATCTCGGACCGGTAACCAAGCTTACTCTTCCTGATTTCGGAACCTTTCAGCTGTACCCTGGAAACAACTATTCTGCTTCTGTAAATTTTAAACAGCTCCTTTATGATTTTGGAAGGTCTCACCAGAATGTAGAGCTTGAAAACAAAGGCAAAGCTATTGGTGAACAAACTCTCGAACAGGTCAAACAGAAACTATCTCTATATACCATTAACAGTTATTATTCCTTACTATACTTGCAGGCTGCAATTAAAATAAAGGATGAACAGATCTCTGCTCTGAATGAGCATCTTCAGTTTATTCAGAAATTCCAGGAAACCGGTTCTGCAACAGAATACCAGGTTCTTACAACAAAAGTAAGAATGTCATCTGTTGAAAACCAGAAGGCTGATCTTATAGCTGCTCTCACAGCTCAGCAGGCTGCTTTGAATTCCCTGATGGGCAATGATCAGATAATTAAACCTGTTGTCCGCAATGAGGTGGAGGTAGAACCACCTGTTGTGCCTTCCGATTCTGTTGTTTCATTTGCTTTCCGCAACAGAGACGAAGTTCTTATAAATGAGAAAAGGACATCTATGGCAGAATTGCGTTATGGTATAGTGAAACTCCAAAATAAGCCGATGTTAAGTTTTCAGGCATCAGGAGGGGCGAAAAATGGCTTTATCCCATATCTTAACAAACTGACTCCGAATTATGTAGTCGGACTGGGTCTACGCGTTCCGATATTTGATGGAATGAAAAACAAATACAATCTCTTACAGGCTCAATCGGCGATAACATCATTGTCATACGAATCTGAGTTTACCAAAAGAAGTATTTCAAATGAAGTATTCGAATCAGAAGCCCTTTTGCTTGCAGCCTCTAAAAAAGTGAGTCAGTCGGAGCTTCAGCTTCAGCAGGCAATCAAAGCCTATTCACTGGCACAGACTAGCTTCAAGTCAGGTATGATCACGAATCTCGATCTGCTTGATGCAAACACATCAGTATCTGAGAGCAGTCTTATGCTTTTAAAGGCAAAAATTGACTACGCAACAAGCGTTTACAGGCTTAAAGCTGCCATTGGACAGAGAGTATATTAGAAATTATTTTGAACCGTTTGTTCTGTTGTAGGTAGGCGTCTGCCATTTGAATTCACCAGTCCCGTTCGGAACTCTGGCATAGGATAATTCCAGTGGCTGAGCCGGATACGATATTTTATCAAGTTTCTCTTTTGAAGGATCTGAAAGAACAACATCCTCTCCTGAAGAAGATAGCTTGAAGTTGGCATGCAATCCGGTTTCGGTTGTGTCCCCATCAGCCCATATAATAAGATAGCTGTTGCCAGCTATGCTTGTTCCTTGCGGAAACTTCCATTTTCCGGGTTCTTTTTTATCGTCGCTAAGAAAATACCCTGATAAGTTCACAGATGCTGAAGACAGGTTGAATAACTCGATCCAGTCGTCAAATTCCCCATTCTGATCAGCAATGGTTATATTGTTTACCGGCAAGAACTCATTTATCACTACGCTGGAATCGGATGTAAAGTATGTTTTTTTACAGGAGAAAACAAGTATTGAAAACAAAAGAATAGCTGAAATAGTCGTCTTACTTATCATTTTTTATTTGTTAAATATAAATTTATGAACACCTGGTCAGACCAAGGTTCAGTGAAGAATGCGAACCTGAAACAACCAATGCTGCACCCAATGCTGAACCGTTCGCAATTTCTGAAGTAAAAACCATCTTGGTTGGATAAGCTTTTGAGATGATATTGCAAAAGAGTTTATTTTTTGAAAAACCGCCTGTAATGTAAATATTCTCAGAAATGTCATTTTGAGGAAGAACCAGGTTGACTGCTTCGATGGTAAGATCGCCTAACTCGTTCATCAGCTGATGGTAAGCCTCTTCAAATGTATTAAATTCGTATAAATCGATATATTCCTTTAGTTCACGGGAATATAGCCCTGTCTGGAAGAAAACTTTCTTCCCGTTTAGTTTAGTTTTGAGGACTGAGGCTAACTTATTGTCAGCTTTTACCTTTTTATAATAATCATCAGCCTTTCTGAAATGTTCTGTTATAATTTTCAAGCCGGCCTCATGCAAATGACCGAGAAAAAGCCTTGAAGATTTCACAGGCTGACGTGTTATGCTCATGTAACAAAGACAATCTTTGTCAAGTTGTTCAGCAGTAAGTTTCTCAGTGTTGAATGGATTCATGTTTATACACCATGTACCTGTCGACATTAAAAGAAAATTTCCTTTACTGCTTGAAAAGTATGGTGCAAGAGAAGCTGAGCTATCATGAATACCGACCCCGACAATAATTTTCTTACCATCAACCATCACGTCATTTGTTGTTTCAACAGGAACAGGGTCAGGCAGATTTAATGAGTAATTTTTTGTCCACGGATGATAATTCATATTATCAAAATCCCATAAGGCGGTGTGACATCCAATGGAAGTATGCTCTGAGTATATTTGGCCTGTTATCAGATATGAGATATACTGGGGAAAATGCAGTATGTGCTTTATTTTTGCAAACACATCCGGTTTGACAGTTTTCAGCCATAAAGGCTGCAGTCCGGAATTAAGCATACCCAGTGCAGGAGATGCTGTACGTCTGCAAAACTCATCCCTGCCTCCATGTCTTTTGTACAGACTTTCAGGGATCTTATCATCCATTGGTTTCAGATAATTGTATACAGGTGTAAGTCGCTTTCCCCATTCATCGAGGTAAACCATGCTGGCTCCGTATGTAGCGAAATTTACAGCTTTAAGATCATATTTTTCTGAATTGACCAGCTCAAAAAGCGAATCTCTGACCCATACCTCAATGCGTTCAATATCATCACATTCGAAGCCATCATCATCGATTGTTTCAGGAAACTTCTTTTCAATTTCTGAAAGTATTTTAAAATCTTCATTAAAGAGAATAATTTTTTTGTTTGTTTTCCCGATATCGTAAATAGCAATAACAGTTTCTTTCATTTCCGCGTAATCATTTTTTTGTCTTCACCTCTCTTATGTGTAAAAATGAAGGTCCTTTATTATAACTGCTTTTCAGGTGATTCTGTTTTCCCTTTTAAATGACAGAATGACAAAGATATTCTAAAAGCATTTATGGAAATGCACTTCCTTATCTTTTTAACAGTACTTCTTTTTCGTATTTTAATATTTCGTCTATATACTCCTGACCTGTAGCGATATTACTTTTCATGCAATAATAGTCATAAACTGCGCCAAATGGCATTGTTTTAAGAAGTTCCAGCAACGAAAGTCTCTCAAAGCTCTTCCCTTCTTCTTCAAACTTTACAAGTTTGTCGATTGGTTCCAGCAGAGCATACATAAATGCCAGCTGTGCCGATCTTGTTCCAATAACATATGCACCTATCCTGTTAAGACTTGCATCAAAAAAATCGAGTCCGATATTAACCCTTTTGAGGGCTTTGCTTCTCACAATTTCCTGGGTAATCAGTAAAAGCTCATCATTAAATGTAAGGACATGATCACTATCCCAACGTACTCCCCGGGTTAGGTGTAAAAGGATCTCATCTACAAATTGAAGTATTGACGAAACTTTATCCCCAACCTGTTCTGTAGGATGGAAATGGCCATTGTCAAGCGTAATGAGAATATTGTTTTTTATTGCATAACCAAGGTAAAAATCGTGTGAACCGACTACCATAGACTCAGAACCGATTCCAAATAGCTTACTCTCAACAGAATCTTTTAAATACTCTTTAGGATATTTAACTGCGAATATCTCGTCAAGAGATTTTTTGAGCTGCTTGCGCAGGGTATTTCTATCAACAGGAGTATCTTTCATTCCGTCAGGAATCCAAATATTATGCACACTGGCAGTCCCAAGTTGCTTTCCCATTTCTGCTGCAATTGCTCTGCATCTCTTGTTGTGCTCTACCCAGAATTTTCTGATTTTTTCGTCTTTACTCGAAAGTGTAAATCCATCATCAGCCAGTGGGTGTGAAAAACATGTGCTGTTGAAATCCAGACCTATTCCTCTTGTTTTTGCCCAGTCTATCCAGCCCTGAAAATGTTTTGGTTCTATCTTATCGCGGTCAACAAGGTTTCCGCCGAATTCACCATAAATTGCATGCAGGCTTAATCGTTGTTTTCCAGGAAGAAGAGACATAACTTTATCAAGGTCAGCTCTCATTTGCTCTATTGTCTTAGCTTTGCCGGGGAAGTTACCGGTTGCCTGAATTCCACCGCCACCAAGTACTGATCCAGGCTTTTCAAAACCGCCAACATCGTCTGTTTGCCAGCAGTGCAGGCTAATCTTTATTTTATCAAGTTCTACAATAACTTTGTCGGTGTCAACTCCAAATTCAGCATATTGCTCCTTTGCAAGCTGGTAAGCTTTTTCGATTACTTCTTTTTTCATATCAGGATAGCGTTTATTATTTAGCCTTTGTCGTTTATCGTTTGTTGTTTAAACTATTTCATATAAAATAGCTGGTCCAGGGGAACTGTCACTGGTGAATTATCCGGATTGGTTTCCATTATGTCAGCCATGTACTTCCACCATTTCTGAACGATTTCAGTACTGCCAAGGTCTTGTGAAGAACTCTCCCCTTTCTGTTCCTGATAGGCAAAAAGTGTATTTGTCTCTTCATCAAGAAAGATGGAATAGTTGCCGATGCCTTCATTTTTAAGTAATCTGACTACCTCAGGCCAGATTTCCGAGTGACGCTTTTTATACTCCTCCTTAAACCCGGGAAGAAGCTTCATTTTAAAACCGAATCTTTTTTCTATCATATTTTCTAAATTCAATTCCTTTGCCCATCACTCCTCACTCCTCACAACTCACTACTCACTTAACTATCCCAGTTTAACCACAAATGTCGACAATATAAGTATAACAATCCCTATTATTAATATAACAATTGTCTTTCTTTTTGCCCCTTTCCACTCATTAAGCAGAATCCCCCATATATTGCTTATTGCAATATTCAGAGCCATTAAAATGCTCCAGCCGAATACTGCCATACCCTGCGGCAGCTTGCTTGAACCCATGCCATAAAAGTGAAACTGCAGGAACCACAGAAATCCTGCGAGGAAAGTAAAAAACAAGTTATTAAGCAACACACTTCCTGAAACTGAAAAATAATCCCGGTAAGTCTTATTTTTTATGTTCAGAAATCCGCAATAGATGGCATTTGTAATAAAACCGCCCAGAAGAATGAAGATCAGCGAAGGGTTTTTCTGGAACAATGGGTTAGTTCCATGAGCCAGAGCGACTATTTCAATAGGTTTTGCTGATTCAAATCCGAAATTAAAGCATGCACTCATAATCCCTGCGAACACTGCAATAAATATGCCTTTCTTCAATGCAAATTCTTTTACGGCTACTCTCTTTTCTTCTTCAGTCATCTCTTTGCTTTTCAAAGAACCCGCGTATCCGATCACAGCAATTCCAGCTACTGTAATTGACACTCCTACGATTGTAAGAATACCTGAAGTGGTTAAAAATAAGTTATCGCCTGCAATAACAGGGGGTATCAATGTGCCGAAAGCCGCACAGAGCCCTAATGCAATGCTCTGACCAAGAGCTACCCCCAGATAACGGATGCTTAACCCAAATGTTAACCCTCCAAACCCCCAAAGAGCCCCGAAAATCATTGCATAAAGTTTTGCGGAAGCCGGAGCTTCGGAAATAATTGGGAAAAGCTGACCCTTAGGTACAAACATATACGCAAATAATATCGGTGCTATAAGCCAGGCTGCAACCCCCTGTACAATCCAATAGGATTCCCATGCCCAGAGTTTAACTTTCTTAAATGGCACATAAAAACTAGCCGCGCCCAAGCTTCCTAAGGCAATGAGTAAGATACCTGCAATTGGATTCATTGGTTTTTTAAAATTGAGTGATCTGCAATTTATAAACTTTCAGTCAGGAAAAAGCCAACTGAGATATTTTTTTATTCAGACATTTTTTTATATACTTGATTATAAATTCAAAATATCCAAAAATTATGAAGTCACTCTTAATCACTCTCGTTTTTTTCGCACTTTCAGGAGTTGCTTTTTCACAGGATCTGATAGTAAAGGACCTGACAATCGACCATAAAGTAAATCCGATGGGGATCGAAAATAAAAGTCCGGGATTCTCATGGAAGATAAAAGGCACAGGTAATGGCATAATGCAGAAAGCATATTTATTAAAGGTAGCGACTGACGAAAAGTTTTCGTCAGTGAAAACGGTGTGGCAGTCAGGAAAGATTGAATCGGATCAGTCGGTACTGAATATATATAAAGGTCCGGAATTAAAGTCAGGTCAAAAATATTTCTGGCAGGTAAAGATCTGGGATAATAATGGGAAAGAATCGAAATGGAGCCCCGTTGCATATTGGGAAATGGGATTGCTCGACCCAGCGGAATGGAAAGCCAAATGGATTGAAATGCAGAATGATACTCTGAGATATTCTCCTTCCCCATTATTCAGGAAAGAGTTCCTTGTTGCAAAAACACTATCATCAGCCAGGATCTACGTCACTTCACATGGTTTCTATGAACTGCAGTTGAATGGCCATAAGGTCGGTGATCAGGTTCTTACCCCCGGATGGACTTCATACAGTAAAAGATTGCAATACCAGGTTTTTGACGTCACAAAAATGTTAACAAAAGGGAATAATGCTATCGGGGCCGAACTTGGCGATGGCTGGTTCAGAGGAACACTTGCATGGGGTGATAACTGGGCTGTTTACGGTAAGAGATTAGGCATATTGCTTCAGCTTAAAATAACTTATTCCGATGGTTCAATATCAACAGTTATCAGTGATGAAACATGGAAGGCAACAAATGAAGGAGCCGTAAGAATGAATGATATTTATAATGGTGAGACTTACGATGCAAATATGAAACTTACCGGATGGAGCAGCGCTGGTTATGATGACAAAAAATGGCAAATCGTCAGAACAGGGAATTATAATAACATTAATCTGGTAGCATCTGAAGGTTCACCGGTCAGAAAAATTCAGGAAATTAAACCAGTTAAAATATTCCGGAGTCCGAAGGGAAGTCTTTTAGTTGATATGGGACAGAATATGGTCGGATGGGTTCGGATAAAAGTCACAGGGAAAAAAGGAACTGTTATCACACTTCGCCATGCTGAGGTTTTAGATAAAACAGGTGAGTTCTACACAGCAAATCTCAGGACTGCAAAATGTCAGTTAATCTATACCCTTTCAGGAAACGGAGAAGAGGTTTATGAACCAAAATTCACATTTATGGGTTTCAGATACGTTGAGGTTTCCGGATTCCCAGGAGAGCTTACCGCCGATAATCTTACAGGGGTTGTAGTCCATTCTGATATGCGCGTAACCGGTTCATTTGAATGTTCAAACCCACTCTTAAATCAGTTGCAGCATAATATCCAATGGGGTCAGAAAGGCAACTTTGTGGATGTACCATCAGACTGTCCGCAGAGAGATGAGCGTTTGGGCTGGACAGGTGATGCGCAGGCATTCTGCAGAACCGCAGCATTTAATATGGATGTTTCTGCCTTTTTCACAAAATGGCTGAAAGATGTGGCTGCCGATCAGAAAAAAGGAGGCGAGATTCCTGATGTTATTCCCGATATCCTTAATAAGCAAGGCGCACTGACAGCCCAGCCATCTGCCGGATGGGGAGATGTTGCTGTGATTGCTCCATGGACAATGTACCTTGTATATGGCGATAAAAACTTCCTTGAAAATCAATATCAGAGTATGAAAGCCTGGGTAGAATATATCAGGAAAAAGGCAGGTGACAAATATATCTGGACCGGTGGCAGTAAATATGGCGACTGGTTGTTTTATCATCCTCCTGTAAATAATCATACAGAAGCTGATGGACACACAGAGCGCGATTTTATCGCAACTGCATTCTATGCCTATTCTGCCAGTATACTTGCTGAAGCAGCAAAAGTTCTGGGAAAAACAGACGACGCAAAGACATATACCGATATTTTCAACAAAATAAAAGATGTATTTATAAATGAATATGTTACTAATGCAGGCAGAGTAGGCACCAATTCTCAGACATCCTACGTGCTGGCACTTAAGTTCAACCTCCTGCCCGATAATCTTCGTGCTAAAGCTGCAGCATTTCTTGACAGTGACCTCTAAAAGAGGTGTAATCACCTATCGACAGGGTTTCTTGGAACGCCTTATCTGTGTCATGTGTTATCCGACAATGGTTTAACAGAAACTGCATATGATCTTTTACTTCAGGTATCGTATCCATCATGGCTTTATCCTGTAAAAATGGGAGCAACTACTATCTGGGAACGCTGGGATGGAGAGAAAACAGACTCAACATTTCAGGACCAGGGTATGAACTCATTCAATCATTATGCATATGGCGCTATTGGAGACTGGATGTACAGGGTTTCAGCAGGTATTGAAACAATGGTTGCCGGTTATAAACATATAACAATTCAGCCACATCCTACAAAGAAGCTTGACTATTCTAAAGCATCATTTGAGAGTGTTTATGGTACAATTGCGTCAGGTTGGGAAAGAAAAGACGGGAAAGTAATTGTAAGGGTAAGTATCCCAGCCAATACCAATGCTACAATAATTCTTCCTGCTGCCAGTCAGAATAACGTAAAAGAATCAGGAAAATCCCTGACGGATAATATCTATCTTAAAAATGTGAAAACTACTGATAATAAGCTGACTATGGAAGCGGGATCAGGAGAGTACACTTTTGAAATTTCCGAGTAAATACACAGCTAAGAACGGTATCTATCAGATAATCAAAATGTGAGAGAGAATAAATTTCCCCTCCTATTTTCAAGGAGGGGTGGCCCGGTTATGAATCTTTAGGTGGATACCAAAAACTTTCTCCCGGGCCGGGGTGGTTTATTATGAGCAATCCAAAAAAATGCGGATCTATATTAGGAAGTATCTTAAAGCTCATCGAAAACTGCTGAGAAATAACTCAACATCTGCTGAAGTTGCTTTGTAGGAGTTATTAAAAAGTAAACACTTTTGTATTTCATGGCTCTGATTATGTATTAGAAAAATCCTTCGGTTATCAAACCACCCCGGCCCAGTACATACTAGTTATTTCTTCCGAAGATTTGTGGTCCGGGCCACCCCTCCTTGAAGAAAGGAGGGGAAATTATACTCTCTTAGCATGCTTATTATCAGACATATAACTAGTCTTAGCTTGACGGCTATGCCCTAATCCCCCAAATATAGGGGGGACTTAACCTTGGCAGTCTTCTTAGCCCCCGATATGGGGGGATTGGGGGTTGATACGTTTCTGAACTTTATTCCACGACTTAGTTATCAGGAAGCTTTCATCCATATAACCAATCATTTTTATGAACTTCACCATTGGTACTGAAAAAGAAAGTACTCCATCCGGTACACATGGCCGTGCCGATACATCAAACATACCCAGAACCGCTCTTGGCCTCTCTGAATCTTTTTCAACCATAGGAAAATAAACCAGTGATCCGCATCCAGCTGCAAATGGAGCGATAGTACTATCGGGTTCCGACTGATCGAAATTTGCCAGGGTAAACAAACCTGATAATATATCGGGGACTGCAAAAAATGCAACCATCTCCGGATTATCCTTTTCTGTGAGCATATCCCAACGCTTAAATACTACATACTTACTTGTGATTTTTAGTTTCTTCTGCTTTTTCATCAGGTCCAGAACAAGTTGAGGTGTCTGGATATATCTCTCTCCTTCCATTTCGTTTTCAATCCCACATGAAAGGAAGTATTCGAAATCAGGACGAATGGTTTCTGAAAATCCAAGATACCTTTTTGCTCCTCCGCACTTGACAGACTCTGCGGAAAATGCAAGCGAAGTTCCTGTTCTGACTTTCTGAAGCTGACAGATTATGCAACTCCATTTTCCACCAGAAGGTACAATCTCTGAATTCTTTGGTTCATCTGTATAATAATATGTAATAGGAAGATCAGCATTATTGAAATGTTTCTTCCATTGCGACATAAAATGATCCCGAGTCTGGATATTCATAGTTTTGTCTTATTTATTGAATGTTAATTAAACAATCGATACTATATATTTTTTAATTACTAATTACCTCATGTATTTGTAAATAGTTTTAATTTTACGGCCTTTAAAGATAATTAAGACTATCCTATTATAAATGATTTTTTTCAACAACCATCTTGGGGAATTTGCGGCATTGCTAACTGCAGTCTTCTGGACTATCACTTCGCTGTCAATTGAGTCGGCAAGCAACAAAATTGGTTCTGTAGCTGTCAATATACTCAGATTATTAATCGGTCTGATTTTTCTTAGTGTTTTCAATCTTATAAGAAGAGGTCTTCTCCTTCCTTTCGATGCAAGTTCTGAGAACTGGATATGGCTGGCCCTTTCCGGACTTGTGGGATTTGTTTTCGGAGATCTTTTCCTGTTTAAGTCGTATACAATGATAGGATCCAGGTTTTCAATGCTTATCATGACGCTTGTTCCTCCTATTACAGCTTTTTTCAGTTTTGTTATCCTTGGTGAAAAGCTCACTCTGTTTCATTATCTTGGAATGACACTGACTTTCACAGGAATTGCGATGGCAATATTCAGCCGACCGGGAAAAGGCGAGAAATTATCGCTGAAACTTTCACCAAAAGGAATTTTATTTGCTTTTGGCGGTGCTGTAGGCCAGGCTCTTGGCCTGGTGCTAAGCAAATTTGGAATGAAGGATTATGATCCCTTCGCTGCAACACAAATAAGAATTATAGCCGGTTTGGCAGGATTTACTTTGTTAGTAACATTTCTTTCAAGATGGAGCAATGTTGTGAAGGCAACTCACCATAGATCAGGTATGATATCGACCACCATCGGTTCATTTTTCGGACCGTTCCTGGGAGTTTCATTCTCTTTGGTAGCCATAAAATATACCGAGGCAGGCATAGCTTCAACAATAATGGCTCTGGTTCCTGTCCTTATTATTCTTCCTGCAGTTATACTGTACAAACAAAAAGTTACTTTAGCTGAGATTCTGGGTGCTGTTGTGAGTGTTGGAGGAGTAGCGCTCTTTTTCGTATAATATAATAGGTATAAAAAATGAATACTGAAGAGCTCAAAAGTCGTGACCTGGAAAAAGAATTTATTTTTTCAGCATCAAGAAGCGGAGGGCCGGGTGGACAGAATGTCAATAAGGTAAGTACAAAAGTTGAGTTAAGATTTAATGTATTGCAATCCCGGGCATTCACTGATGAGGAAAAAGCATTAATCCTGACAAGGTTAAAAAATAAAATTAACAAGGAAAATGAGCTTATCTTAATCTCGCAGGTTGAACGTTCCCAATTAGCGAATAAGGAAGTTGTGACTGATAAATTCTACGACCTTATTTCAAGGGCGCTTACATTTAAAAAGAAACGAAAATCAACAAAGCCCACAAAAGCATCAAAGCTTAAGAGACTCGAAGCAAAAAGGATCAGGGGTTATATCAAAAAAATGAGAGGAACAGCAAATGAATCATCAGGCATATGAACTTTGTAAACCATAATTAAACCTCTTTCAGCTTCCACTTCCCTTTTCTGAATATTATCCATGCTGTAAGGGTCATAAATGACTCTGCTACAACAATTGCAATAAATACTCCCGATTCTTCCATACCGGCTTTCATTGAGAGGAGCCATGCCAGTGGGATTTCAAGCATCCAGAAGGCAAAAATATTAATTTTGAGTGGCGTAGATGTATCTCCTGCCCCATTAAAGGAGTTTACGAGAACCATTCCCAGACCATACGAAATGAATCCTATGCTTATTATCCTGAGTCCGAGAATGCCTGATTTCACAACGTTCTCATCGTTTATAAACAAGCGAATGAATGGCTCAGGGAAAAGAACATACATCAATCCTATTATACTAAGGAGAACCATATTTACCCAAGCCGTTACCCAGACGGCTTTTTCAGCCCTCTCCGGTTTTTTTGCACCCAGGTTCTGGCCTACCAGTGTTGATGCAGCATTGCTGATACCCCATGATGGCATAATGCTAAAACCTATTATCCTTATCGCTATTGTGTAACCTGCAACCACTTCACTTCCAAATGAAGAAAGGATGCGAACAAGCGCTATCCAGCTCGTAGTACTGATAAGATTCTGTCCTATGCTCCCAAAAGAAAGCTTCATAAGTTTTATCATTAATTTGAAATCAACCCGAAGATGTTTCCTGGCCAGCTTTATTCTTTTCCTGCCGGAGAACAGTAGATAAAACTGTACCGCAACAGCAGTGCCTCTTCCAATTGTAGTGGCTACAGCTGCTCCTGTTATGCCTAAATGCGGAAAGGGACCCAGACCAAAGATCAGACAGGGATCAAGCATAATATTAATTATATTTCCTATCCACAGCACTTTCATTGCAACAGCTGCATCACCGGCGCTTCGGAATATGGCATTAATAATAAACAGCATCATTATCACTATATTGCCGCCCAGCATGATCCTTGTATAACCCGACATTGTTTCGACTATCTGGCTTGTTGCGCCCATTGTCCTCAAAAGGTCTTTTGCAAAAAATGCTCCAGGGATACCTATTGCAAATGAGACTATTATCCCAACCAATATAGCCTGGAATGCGGCAATTGATGCTGAGTCCGGGTTTTTTTCACCTATCCGGCGCGATACTATCGATGTAGTAGCCATGCCCAGCCCTATTGCAATAGCATAAATTATGGTTATCACCGATTCAGTGATTCCAACAGTTGCCACTGCATTTGCCCCGAGCTTTGATACAAAGTAGATGTCAACGATAACAAAAATTGACTCCATCACCATTTCCAAAACTGCGGGTATTGACAAAAGCAGAATAGCCCTGCTCATTTTGCCTTCAGTGAAGTCCTGTTCTGTGCCTGAAATTGCTTCTGCAACGTCTTTAAAAAATGATTTTATGCCATTCCGTTTTTTTGGAAAGATCTCAGGATTCATTTTTATGATGTTTATCATTAATAAAAAATGGTCGAAAATATACGATTTTTTATTTTTTTATGTTATTGAATGAAGATTTAAAAACTGATCATTTTTCAGTCTGAATGTTGTAACAGTCTATATTAATGAAAAGAGCAATTATTATTCGTCAAATTTTTAAATTCAGATCAAAAAAATACCAAAATAATTTACAAGAGAATAATTAATATAAAAAATTGTATAATTATGAATATCAATGAATTATAGCTACATCTAATAGACTGAAAAATTTTGATTGTTAATAAAATTCAATTAGTGTTAATATTTATGGTAGCATGATGATACAATGTATTTATAGTTTATATATTTTCGTGGCTAATTATTTTTGATAAACAGTATTAATTTAAAACAAACAAACTTAAAAAGAAAAGGTGAAAAACATTCATCATCTGTTATGAACGCTAACAATAATGAGGCTAAGACGCTCCACGGAGAGAGTCGCCTCGTGGGTTGCTCTTCTGATGAAGAGCCTGGCGCGAAAACCACGTTTTTTTCGCAAAACGAAATCCCAAATCCGTTAGTTAGCAACCGAAGTTCGGAGTTTATGCACCGCTACTTCCCCCTAACGACTATCGACTCCTGGAATGATTGGAAATGGCAACTTCGAAACTCAATCAACAATCTCGAAGACCTGAAGAAAATCATGAAATTATCAGACAAGGAGATTCTAGCCATCAACAATCTGAAAGGCCGGTTGCCACTCAGAATCACTCCCTACTTTGCATCACTCATTTATGACAGTAAACCTGCGCATCCTTTACGTCGCAATGTTATACCTGTTATTGAGGAATTGCTTGAGACAAGTAGCGAACAATCTGATCCTCTGCACGAGAAGGCATTCTCCCCGGTTAAAGGTATTGTTCACAGATATCCCGATAGAGTTTTATTCACAGTTACACAAGTATGTTCAAATTATTGCAGATATTGCACCAGATCACATTCAGTCGGACGGTTAGACAAATTAGCCCGGCAGGATTTTGAAAAAGCATTTAATTATATTGCTACTCACAAAGAAGTTCGTGACGTGTTGATAAGTGGTGGTGATCCTCTCACTTTAAATGATGAGACCCTCGATTACATACTTTCAAATATTCGTAGCATTGAGCATGTTGAAATGATTCGTATCGGAACCAGAATACCCGTGGTTCTTCCTCAGAGAGTTACCGATAATCTGATCAATGTTCTCAAAAAATATCATCCACTTTTCCTCAGTCTGCATTTTTCGCACCCTGATGAAATTACGGAAGAATGCGCTAAGGCATGCAACAAGCTGGCCGACGGAGGTTTTCCTCTCGGAAGTCAGACAGTTCTTCTGAAAGGAATCAATGATAATGTTCCTACCATGAAAGAACTCATGCACAAACTATTAAAGATCAGAGTAAGACCTTATTACCTTTATCAATGCGATTTGATCCCGGGATCGGGCCACTTCAGAACGACTGTCAGAAAAGGGCTTGAAATAATAAAAGGTTTGCGCGGTTTTACCAGTGGTTATGCTGTACCTACATTTGTTGTTGACGCCCCGGGCGGAGGTGGGAAAATCCCTTTGCTTCCCGAGTACGTAGTGGAACATACCAACGATAAGATAGTGTTGCGTAACTACAAAGGTGTTTTATGTGAATATCCTGAAAAATAGGGTTTGTAAATGAAAGTTGGTTTAACGTATGATCTCCGGTCATGGTACATTGATCGTGGATATTCCATGGATGAAACTGCCGAATTTGATAAGCAGGAAACAGTTGATGCAATTGAAAATGCATTGAAACTAATGGGTCATCAGACTGAACCCATCGGAAATACATTTCAATTGATTGAAGCTCTTGCCGCAGGCAATAAATGGGATATCGTCTTTAATATTGCAGAAGGACTTTATGGAGATGGAAGGGAATCAGTTGTTCCTGCTATACTGGATCAGTATAAAATCCCGTATGTTTTCAGCGGTCCTGTAATTATGGGACTATCCCTAAATAAACATTTGGCAAAGCTTGTAGTGGCTGCATCAGGCGTTCCTGTTAGCCCTGGTTTACTTATTAACGACATTAATGATCTTGAGAGATGTACTTTAAGCTATCCTCTGTTTGTAAAACCCGTTTCAGAAGGTACTGGTAAAGGAATAACTGATAAAAGTTTCGTCCACAGCCCTGAGGAGCTTAAGACCATGGTTGAATGGATCCTTTCAGAGTTCCATCAGCCGGCCCTTTTGGAAGAATATCTGCCAGGAAGGGAATTCACCGTTGGTGTTGTAGGTTACGGCGATGATGCTGTGGCAATTGGCGGAATGGAGGTGATGACTATTAATAATTTGCCTTATTCAGTTGAAGTGAAAGAGAATTACCAGAATTATTGTACATATAAACCTCTTGATCCTGAAATAATTGAGGAGTGCAAATCAGTATCACTGCGGGCATGGAAAGCATTAGACGCTGTAGATGCCGGCAGAGTAGATCTGAAAGCCGATCGTAATGGGAATATCTGTTTCATCGAAGCAAATCCGCTGGCAGGTCTGAACCCTGTACATTCTGATCTTCCGATACTAGCCAGAATGTATGGCATCGAATACCAGGCATTACTTGAGATGATTATGAAATCAGCTATCAGGAGGATTAAAAACTAAGACTTTGAGTTTCTAAATTAAATATAGGGACAGGAATTATGAGGAGGTGTTGTATTATTTATAACGAGCCAAGTGTAAACGCATTAGCCGATGAGCTGGATGTACTCGATCAGGTAGCTCACATTGAAAAACATTTAATTGAACTGGGGATTTCCGTATATAGAAAAGGCATCACTGAACGCTTCATGGAGGAGATTGCTGTTCTCGCAAAAGAAAAGCCTGATTTTGTCTTTAACCTTGTGGAATCGATAAACAATAAGGGAGAACTTATATATTTTGTGCCTGCCCTCCTGAATATGTATTCCATCCCTTATTCAGGAAATTCTGTTGAATCAATATTTCTCACAACAAATAAAACAATTTGCAGCAAGGCTATGAAAAATGCCGGTATCAATAACCCGGGTTCATACGCTCCTTCAGAATACAAAATGCTTATACCCGGACGGAAATATATTGTAAAACCAATATGGGAAGATGGTTCTCTGGGTATAACAGCCGATTCAGTGTTCGAATGTAAGCCGGGTTATGAGGAAAAACTGAAAAATCTTGATGATGCCCACTATTTCATTGAAGACTTTATCGATGGCAGAGAATTCAACGTCAGCGTTCTTGCAGGACCAGATGGGCCTGAAGTGATGCCCCCTGCAGAGATAGTCTTTGTAAATTACGATGAAAATAAACCCAAAATCATCGATTTTAATGCTAAATGGGAAATGGAGAGCTTTGAGTATATAAATACTATCCGCGAATTTCACGGTGATAAGCTTACTCCTAAATTACTAGAAAACCTGAGATCGGCTGCATTTGCTTGCTGGAAGCTCTTTGGATTGAAAGGATATGCAAGAGTTGATGTCCGTACCGACAGTAATGATAATGTATTTGTTATTGAAATAAATGGAAATCCATGCATATCTCCTGATGGTGGTTATTGTGCTGCAACACTGGAAGCCGGACATGAGTTTCCTGAAGTGTTACAGAGGATCATAAATGATTTGAATTAAAGTCATTTCCTTTAACATCTCCCTCAGAAGATGAAAGGTTTATATACCGTACTTTTACTGATGATGTCCAATGGTTTCATGACAATAGCATGGTATGGGCATCTAAAGCTGAGGACAATGAGCAGGTTTGAGAATATTAGTCTGTTCATTGTTATATTACTGAGTTGGGGAATTGCTTTTTTTGAATATTCATTGCAGGTGCCAGCTAATAGAATCGGGTTTAAGGCTAAAGTAGAATTATTTTAGAAGGTTTGCATTGTAATATGCCGGAATACCTGTCACTTCATCTCCAGCCCAGTCGGGTTTTTCAAAACTTTCATCTTCGGAACCCAATTCAATTTCCGCGATTACCAAACCTTCATTCTTTTCGTGAAATACATCCACTTCCCAGGTATGTCTGTCTGAAGGAATCAGGAACCTTGATTTTACGATCTTTCCGGGCAGACAAATGCTCATCATTTCTGTTGCATCCTTAACAGGGATCTGCACTTCCCATTCATTCCGCCCGAATCTACCCTGTTCAGGCTTATTCTTGATGGTAAGATAAGCCTTGTCATCTGCGATCCTCAGCCTTATTGTCTTATCCGGATCTATTGACAGATAAGTCTGAATCATCTTTATTTCTTTCACTGCCAGATGCTTGAACTCACCTTTAACCAGAAATTTACGTTCGATCTCAGTTGCCATTTTTTATTGTAAAGTTAAGTTAATCTTGTTCGATTTCCTCTGTGTAACTCTGTGAAACTCTGTGTCAGTTCTTTTTGTTTTTGTTTCTCAGAGAGCTTCAAATCTACCTGTAGGCAACCCCCCAACCCCCCATATGGGGGGCTAAGACGACACATCAAGGGCTTATCATAATTTGATTGATGAGATGGATTTCAAGTTCCCCGTTTGGGGGATTTAGGGGGTTGTTAGATTATTTGGTTAACTTAGTGGTAGTAACATAAGACTGATTTATGGATGTTAAAATTGACCCTACCTGGAAATCAAAACTTCAGAGTGAATTTGAAAAAGAATATTTTATCAAACTTTCTGAATTTGTAAAAGAAGAATACCGAATCAATACCATCTACCCTCCCGGAGGTTTGATTTTTAATGCATTCAACCTTTGCCCCTTCGAAAAAGTTAAAGCAGTAATTATTGGTCAGGATCCGTACCACGGCCCTGGGCAAGCACATGGTTTATGCTTTTCAGTGAGAGACGGAGTTGAGCTCCCTCCCAGCCTGGTGAATATATTCAAGGAAATTGCTTCGGATACAGGTATTAAAAGGCCAGCAAACGGTGAATTGAGCAGATGGTCAGCCCAGGGCGTTTTATTGCTGAATGCAACACTTACCGTTCGCGCTCACCAGGCAGGTTCACATCAGAAAAAAGGTTGGGAACAGTTCACAGATAGTGTTATTTCAGTACTTAATTCTGAAAAACAAAATCTGGTATTTTTCCTATGGGGTTCATATGCACAGAAAAAAGGTGAGTCAATTGACAGTTCAAAACACCTGGTGCTGGAGTCGGTTCATCCCTCACCTCTTTCAGCCATGCGTGGCTTCTTCGGAAATCATCATTTCAGTAAATGCAACACTTATCTGAAAGAACATCGGGTTGAGACTATAAATTGGGAGTGAAGCAAAAGGAGAGGTTGAGGTATAGGTTGAGGTTGAGAACCTAAACCTAAACCTAAACCTTAACCTAAACCTGTAGTTTTTCCAATGCTCCCGAAACAGTCTTCAACAGTTCATCATACTCTTCAAAACCCACCGACAGTCGTATCATTCCCGGTTCAGGATATTTGGCAGTCCATACAGCTTCAATAGGCATAAGAATCGTATGTGGATCTCCCAGAGTTGGAATGAGCTTTATTTTCTCTGATACAAGCTGAATAAACTTGTCTCTCCTGTTTCTTTTTTCATTTTTATCTTTCCCGTCAAGATCGAATGTAATCATTGCTCCAAAACCTGAACCATTAAACATTTTTTTTGCAATGGTGTGTGTAGGATGATCTGGTAAGCCTGGAAACCATATTCCCTTAATGACGGATTTTGTGGAAAGGAATCCGGCCAGCTTAGAGGCATTCTCGCATTGGCGAGCGAACCTTAATCTGAATGATTGGATCTGTGTTTCGAGATTATATGCTTCGTCAGCAGAGATTGTGTGACCAACAAATTTTCTATATTCAATTGCTGATTGCATCAGCTTGGTTTCATTGCCGCAAATTACACCCGCAGTGATGTTACCATGACCTGAAAAATATTTTGTTGCACTATGAATAACGATATCAGCACCTTCCATCAGAGGCTTGAATAATATTGGTGTTGCGAAGGTATTATCAACAATAACTTTTGTCCCATACTTCTTTCCGATTCTTATCACTTCAGTAACATCTGTAACAATAAGCATCGGATTTGAGATGGTTTCGATATATACTATTTCAGGCTTCAGATCTGAGAGCAGCTTATCTAATTTCACAAGATCATACTTCCCGCTTTCAGGAGTGAAATATTGAATATCGAGCCCTCGCCGGTTTCTTAATACTGATTCTACAAATGAAATAGTACCGCCGTATATCTCAGTAAAAAACAGCCAGGGCTTAACTTCCTTTGAAGTCTGGAATATTGAGAAAGCGGTATCGATTGCTGACATTCCCGATTGGGTTAACAATGCCCATTTGCAATCTTCAATCTTCATAATCTCCTCTTCTGCCGATACTACTGTCGGATTGCGGTATCTTGAGTAAATATAGAGGTCAGGCTCCCTTACATGACCCGTTTCATTTATAAAAGCCTCAGCTGTGGTTTTAGCATCGTATAGTTCAAATCCCGCATCCCTGTATACAGGCATCCTTGAACTGTTAATCTCTTTTCTTTTCATCAGTCTCTATGGGGTTGGGGGTAACAAATGAAAACCTGCCGGCATTGTCATTTCAAAACCAAAGCTTCATCCAGAACGACATTATTTATCGTAAGCTTCCGGTTATTCATATCAGATATATATATCTCAAAGGTTATTCTGTCCTGGCCAATATAATTCAGGTAGGTGTAATCGACAGGATCAGTTGAAAAGTCAACAAGTGAGCCTCCAATATTAATTTTTACCGTGATTTCTGCCTTGGGATAAGCCTTGGTATAGCGATGATATTCTGATACAGCACCGTTTGCAACAGATCCGAAAGAAAATGTATCCTCAGCTTTTTCGGAGGTACTGGCATTCACCTGTTCAAAGAGAACGTCTGATAAATTTCTGATTCTCACATCTGTAGGACCTTCCGGAGAATATTTGACCTTTTTACAGGAAAGCAATGCAAGAAGCAGGAATGGAATTATAAGTAGTTTTTTCATGGTCAGTATAGAAAGTAGTCTTTATTATCTAACCCGAAATATACTAATTTAGTTGCAATGGAATTAAATAATTATGATGCTATTTCCAGGTACCCAGCCCTTGTTGCCATCTGAAAGTCTTATCTCGAGCCACTCTCCCACTTCATCTTCTATAGTAACTTTCGTCCCTTCATGCAATACGAACAGATCATTTCCACTTGTATCCGGGGAACTTTTACCACTTACAATAGGGCTTGTGATTATAGCTTTATGACTATTGAAAACCAATGATCTGTTTCTAACCGCAAAGGCCAGAGTACTTAACGACAGAAATATGAAAAATAATGCAAACCAGAATCCAATGACTTTGCTCCTGTGGCGTGAAGAATAGATATATAATGACAAGAACAACAAAAATATGATAAATGTAAATAAGCTGAATTTAGCCCAGGTATTTGTCGAAAGCGACAGAGAAACAAAATTATACCATTTTATGAAAAACAGTTCAGGTATTTCCTGAAACCTGTCGACATTAAGCGTTCTGGCGACCTGGAGATTGTAATTTATATTTTCATCGCCAGGTCTCAGAAGGTATGCCCTTTCATAATAAAGAATAGCTGATGGTATATTATTAAGTTTGAAATAGGCATTTCCAATGTTATAATAAAGATTTGCAGACTGATATCCTGTTTTATAAATCTCACTCCATACCTGTAAAGCTTTATCATAGCTTCCCGCATTAAAATATGTCACTCCCTGGTAAAATTTATCCTTGCTGGTATCCTGGGAAACTGCATAATGCCCCATGACCGAAAAGAAAACCAGTATTAATATAAGTCGTTTTGTGTTCATTTTTATTAGCCTATTAAGTTTTCAACTGACTTAATAAATTGCGATGCATCCTCGTAAACGGAATGTGCTGCTGAACCGGAAGAAGCCGGTGCAAACCTGGCAAATTCGCAGGTATCCAGTATTTTGGAGAGATTTGTTGTCATTTCACCATCTATACCATAGTCCTGAAGGGCTGCAATAGCATTGTTTCTTGTCAGATCCGAAGTTGGTATATTCAGTTTATCGCTCAGATAGCCCCACACAGCTTTAAGTATCTCATCATAAAACTGGTCAATCTCATCGTTTTTCAGGCAAACAGAGGCATTATGAAGCCTTTTGATAGCAATTTTACCTGCTTTTCGGTTTTTAACCAACGATTTGTCGGAATTTCGCTTTATGTGTTCCCTGCGCAGAAACAGTACAACCAGAAATATAATTATAGAAAATATATATGCACTATAGAAGGATTGCTTTGAAAGCAGTATATCACTGGTCTTTTTGAGAAGACCAGGATCAGGTTTAATAAACCTGATATCTTTCCCAAGATATTTTACGTCTTCTTTCGCAACTCCGCCATAGACATTTGCTCCTACATTCTGATCATTACCTTTTCTGGCCTTAAAGTGAAATTCATCAGTCGTTAATGTCTCATACCTTCCTGATGATATATTAAAATATGAATAAGTCAACGGAGGTATCGTAAAATCACCATAGTGACGAGGTATAAGAAGATAATCAAATGTCTTTTGTCCGTTTGTTCCGTTAATCCCATTTCTGAGCTCATCGGTTACCTTTGGATCAAAAACCTCAATGTCGGGTGATAATTTGAGTACAGGCGGCGATGCTATTTTTAAATTTCCATTACCCGATAATACAACAGTCAGATTAACAGCATCGTTCACATTTACATCCTGTTTACTTAGAGTAGCCTTAAGATCAAGTTTTCCTACTACGCCCGAAAAATTTTCTGGTTTTGTTCCCGGGAGTGGCTTTACTTTAATCGTTACAGGCCGGCTGGCTACAGCTTTTGGAACAGTTTGATATGAAGAGAAGAAATCACCGAAAAAGGAATCGGATTGCCCTCTCACTTTTTTCTGAAGCAAAACTGAAATCTCTACCGGATCAATTTTAATCTCGCCGGTAACCTGGGGATATAAAAGGAATTGCTGTACGATTCCGGAACCGTAAATTGTTCCGTTTACATTTTCCTGTTTCAGGGAGGTCAACGGAGGCGTTTCAATATCTGACCTGAGAAAACTATTGAAAGAAGGATATTTAATTTCATTTATTCCGGCGATATTAACACGTGAATAGATTTTCACAGTGGCAACAATAGGTTCACCGATATAGATATCTCTCCTGTTTACAGAGAGGTTTATTAAAAGATCCTTCCCTTCTGAATCTACATCTGCATTGTCTGTTACGCTAGTGTTGCCAGATTGTGCGGCATTCTGTTTCTGTGCGGCGCCTGATACTACTTCAATTCTCAGAGAATCGGAAGAATACGTTTTACTTTTTAGTGTGAAAGTTGCAGGTGCAAGAGAAAATTTTCCTTCAGTAACGGCCTGCAGGTAATATATATAGGAGTAAGATGTCTGAGTTGAAATTTTCCCATTTATTATCTGTGTGCTGGAGCTGTACGAAGTTTCGGGACCCATTATCTTATAAAAGCCTTTAAATGAAGGTGCTGAAAATTCACCGCCACCAGCGTTTACAGAAAAAGCTACAGTAAACTGTTCACCTGCCGTAACTATCTGAGGATATTCTGCTTTTACATATATATCCTGCCCGATTACCGGGTATGATAATAATGAGAGTAAAAAATATAAAAGAAAATTTTTCATTTTTATTTCAATTCAGGTTACCAGTTTTTGACTGTTCTGACTTTTGTTTTTGATGCTTTTGCAAGTTTAACTTTTTCCTGGACATTTTTTTCATCATTTGTCAGCGAATTCAGGAGTCTTTCAGCATCTTCCTTAGAAATTTGCTGATTATCGGGCTGTTGCTGCTGTTTCTGATCCTGCTTATTCTGATCCTGATCTTTTTGCTTATCATCTTTTTTATTCTGGTCTTTCTGATCCTTGTTCTGATCCTTCTTGTTTTTGTCCTTATTTTGATTCTGTTTATCCTTGTCCTGCTGCTGTTTCTGCTGTTCCTGTTGTTTTTTCAGCTGATCCTGAGCATATGCAAGGTTATACTTGGCTTCCTTATTTTCAGGATGCATCTTCAGAGAGTTTTTGTATGCTTCAATGCTCTCCTCCAGCTTATTGGCTTTCAGTAATGAATTTCCGAGATTGTATAGCCCGGCTGACTTCTTAAGTTTATCATTACTCTGATTTATATTCTCAGTAAATTGTTTGCCAGCCTCCTCGAATTTATTCTGTTTATATAGTGCATCACCAATATTAAATGTCGCGTCGGGCGATTGTTTATTATTATCTATAGCCCGACGAAATGAAATTTCAGATTCAGAAAATTTATCTTTGTCATATTCCCTGTTTCCTTTTCTGATGTATTTCTTATCAGACTGGGCATTCAAAGAGACAGAAATAAGAATAAACATACAAAATGAAAAATATTTAAGTATCGGCCTGTTATCTGTTATATGAAAAGCTCCGGACATATTTTTAATTAAATTTTGAATTTAAATAATCTGATATTTGCCAGTCTTCTGTTCTTTCTCTCCATAATTATAAAATCAGCAACCAGCATAAATAATGCCAGGGCTGCAAATATCTGGAATTGATCGTTATATTCAGTATACATGGTACTCTCCAGATCCTGCTTTTTCATTTTCGTGATATCTGAATAGATCTCGTCGAGACCAATATTTGAATTACTTGCCCTTACATAATTTCCATTTGTACTCAGAGCGATCTTTTTAAGGATATCTTCATCAAGCTTACTGATAACCGTAGAACCGTTTTCATCCTTAAGATAATCCTTTCTTCCGTTGTTAATAACTGGTATCGGAACCCCGGCTGTAGAACCTATCCCTATAGTATGTATTATTATGCCTTGCTTAGCTGCTTCTTCTGCTTCTTTAACTGGGTCATCTTCATGATTTTCGCCATCGGTTATGATGATCATTGCTTTACTTTTTCCTTCTCCCGGGCTGAATGACCTGATTCCCAGAGCGATTGCTGAACCAATAGCAGTTCCCTGCTTAGGGACAATATTTGGATTTATAGCCGAGAGAAACATTTTTGCCGAGATATAATCTGTCGTTAAAGGAATCTGGATGTATGCATCACCGGCAAATACTATCAGCCCTATTTTATCATTATCAAGATTATCGACAAGGCGTGATATTGCCTGTTTTGCCCTGGTGAGCCTGTCTGGCTGAATATCTTCCGCAAGCATAGAATTGCTCACATCAAGAGCAATAATTACCTCCACCCCCTGTTTCTTAACATCAGCAATTCTGGAACCGAACTGAGGTCTTGCAATCATGATTATGCTCATTGCGATTGCTGTAAGCAGAAGTATGAATTTTAATACCGGACGTAATCTTGACAATTCCGGAACAAGGCCTTTTACAAGGTTCATGTCGCCAAGCCGCTTTAATGCTCTCTTTTTCCTTAATGAATTGATTATATATAATAGTACTATTGCCGGAAGCAAAAGCATCAGGTACAGGAAATCGGGATTTGCAAATCTGAACAATTGCATTTTTCTCTATTGCTTAAGTGAGTGACTTAAATATTGTATTTCTGGTAATTATCTCTATCATTATCAAGCAGAAAACAATAATTGCAGGCCACAGATACACCTCTTCTTTCTTTGTAAACTGTATGACGTCAATTTTTGACTTTTCAAGTTTATCTATTTCTTTATAAACCTGTAGTAATTTATCATTGTCGGTAGCTCTGAAATATTTGCCTCCTGTTGTCTGGGCAATTTCCTTCATAATCCCCTCATCTATTTCAACAGGCATATCCTGATACTGTATACCATAGGGTGTCTGAACAGGATAAGGAGCCATTCCCTGTGTTCCAACACCAATAGTATAAACCCTTATTCCATAAGTCTTTGCGATTTCAGCAGCGGTTGCTGGAGCTATTTCACCCTTATTATTAACTCCATCAGTGAGAAGAATAATCACTTTACTCTTTGCCTTCGAGTCCTTGATTCTGTTTACAGCAGTAGCAAGTCCCATGCCGATTGCCGTTCCGTCTTCAATCACGCCGCTTTGTATCTCGCGTAAAAGATTAATAAGCACAGCATGATCGGTAGTCAGGGGGCACTGGGTAAATGCTTCTCCGCTGAAAACCACCAGACCAATCCTGTCATAAGGTCTGCCTGAGATAAATTCGGTGGCAATATTCTTTGCTGCTTCGAGCCTGTCGGGCTTAAAATCTCTTGCCAGCATACTCCCTGAAATATCCTGGGCAAGTATGATATCTATTCCTTCAGTTGAAACATCCTGAAATTTATCGGTTCTCTGAGGCCTAGCAAGAATTAGTATTAAAAGTGTAATGGCTAAAGCACGAAGGGCAAACAAAATATGACGCAGATAATGTCTGAAGGTTGTACCCGATTGCGCGAAAGCCTGTAACCCCGGCATTCTTACCGATGCGGTTGCTTTCTGCTGTTTAAAAATATAAAAGGCAATCATTACCGGTACAATAACCAGGAAATATAAAAACAATGGCTCGGCAAATTTTACTCCGTTCATAGCCTAACCTCCTCTGTGTTATTAATTTCAGCCGTTGAGCCGGGAACAATAACTTCTTTTGTTGAATCCACAAAGCTCCAGGAATTTTGAAAATGTGTTTCATTTTCATCCTTCAATGGTTTATATTTTGCAAATTTTACGAGGTCGGCAGTTGTAAGTACCGTTTTCAGGATGTTGTAACCATCATTCTTTTTAAAGCCTGTTTTTAAAAGCTCTACCAGAGTTTCTTCTGTTGTAAGCTCAAGTGAATAAACTCTGTATCTGTTCTCAAGATACTGACGAAGTATTTCAGTCAGTCGGGTATAATACATTTTGGTATCACCCTTTTGCCACAACTCTTCATCCCTAAGCTTTTCTAGCTCCCTGAAAGCAATAATATGTGCCGGGTCAGGTGCTATATACGGAACCACTCCTTCCTTTGACTTTTTAAGTTTGCGATAGAATCTCATTGCCAGCCAGACTGCTGCGGCTACAAATATAACTAATAGAAACCATGGCAAGATTTCACCTACTGTCAATGGTGACCTGTATGGCTTAATTATATCAAATATTTTTGATGTGGAATCGGGAGGTGTAATTTTTACTCTCATCACCCTCAGACTCGAATAGTCGGAATAAAATCTTTTTAGACCACCGGCATCTTTTGTCTCTGCAAAAACCGGCTTAACCTGATGTTGACCTGAATCAAAGGAAGTCACAGTATATTTCTGAATCAACCTTATCCTTCCGTCAAGCTGAACTGAGCTATCGGTTTTTGGTCCGGAGATAATTTCGATGTTTTTTGTTAACGTATCTTTGAAGACAGGAAGTGAGACCTTCACATTGGCAGGCTTGTCAACAGAAATTGTGAACTTTATCTGATCGCCAATTGATATTTTTGCTGAATCAAAAGCTGAAGTGACATTTACATTTTGCCCGAATGAAGAAGGAAAAATTGAAATAAACAGAACAATTGGGATGATCAACTTCTTCATAACTATTATCTTTTCTCAAACAACATTATTAATGGTTTAACATAATCAAGGTCTGTTCTCAATTCTGCTGAATCAACACCACATCTTTTAAAAATATTCTTAACCATTCCCCTATGATCTGACCACCATTTTTCGTATGATTTCCTCGTGCCCATTGATGAGGTATCAATCCATTTCTCCTCTCCTGTCTCAGAATCAGTAACTTTTATCAATCCGATATCTGGCATTGACTGCTCAAACGGATCATAAACTTTAAGAGCTACAATATCGTGTTTGTTTGAGGCGATTCTGAGTGCTTCCTCAAATTCAGGAACAATGAAATCTGAAATGATGAATGTGGTACATCTCTTTTTAATAGCATTTGTCAGAAACCTGAGGGGTTCGTCGAGATTTGTTTTTTTGCTTTCCGATGTGAAATCGAGGAGTTCCCTGATTATTCTTAGAATATGTTTTCTCCCTTTTAACGGGGGTATGAACTTTTCAACTTTATCAGAAAAGAAAATTACGCCTATCTTGTCGTTATTATATATTGCGGAGAAGGATAATACAGCCGCAACTTCAGTCATAATATCGCGCTTATAAGTCACGCGGGTTCCGAAATTACCTGAACCGCTAACGTCAATCAGAAGCATTACCGTCATTTCCCTTTCTTCTTCAAATATTTTGACATATGGATGATTGAACCGCGCGGTAACATTCCAATCAATACTTCGAATATCATCACCATACTGATACTCCCTCACTTCGCTGAAAGCAATACCTCGTCCTTTAAAGGCACTGTGATATTCACCAGCAAAAATATGACGGCTTAATCCCCTGGTCTTTATTTCAATTCTACGGACTTTTTTTAATAATTCTGTCGCTTCCATCCTGGAACAAGTTATTTTTCTGGTTCAATGGATATTACGAGGGACCATTTCCCCTCCTTCATATTAATTGTATAATTTTCCCCGTTTCTTTGTTCAATCCAGCTATTCTCTCCACTCTTCTTATACAGGGAGTTGAATTCTTTTAACTTCTCCTGTTTTAATCTCATCTCATAGGTAATTCTCACTTCTTTGCAGATCGAATCGCGATTAAGAAAAAATAATATTGTTTGATTCTCATTATTGTCGGAGTACTTCAGATAACTAAATTTATTATTCACCACCTTATTGAAATTCATTTCATTTTGATTTGTTTTCATGTACCCCTTTATCTCTTTTCCACTTAATCCGACGAGATTCTGACATTGCACAATGAAGCATAATAATATGAATAACAGGGTTAATGTTATTTTCTTCATCTAGGGAACCTCAACAACATTTAGTATTTCTGAGATTATATGATCCTGGCTTACATTCTCAGCTTCCGCTTCGTATGTAAGACCAATCCTATGACGCATCACGTCATGGCATATGGTTCTTATATCTTCAGGGATAACATAACCTCTCCTTTTTATAAAGGCATATGCTTTTGCAGCGAGTGAAAGATTTATAGAAGCCCTAGGAGATGATCCATAGGAGATCATATTTTTAAAAGCCGGCAAGCCGTATTTTTCCGGATTACGTGTTGCAAAAACTATATGAAGGATGTAGTTTTCTATTTTCTCATCCATATAGACTTCCCTTACGACATCCCTGGCCCTGTTAATATCTTCCGTTCTCAATACTGTATTGGCTTTTGGAAAATCTTTTGCAAGATTCTCTCTTATGATCATTCTCTCCTCCTCCATAGCAGGATAGTCAATAAGCACCTTCATCATAAAACGGTCGATCTGTGCTTCGGGTAACGGGTATGTTCCTTCCTGTTCTATGGGGTTTTGTGTAGCAAGGACAAGAAATGGCTCGTCAAGCTTAAATGTATTCTCACCAATTGTGACCTGTCTTTCCTGCATTGCTTCAAGCAGGGCACTCTGCACTTTTGCAGGAGATCTGTTGATTTCGTCAGCAAGAATGAAATTTGCAAATACAGGTCCCTTCTTAACAATAAACTCTTCTTTCTTCTGGCTATAGATCATTGTTCCGATAAGATCGGCCGGCAGAAGATCAGGCGTAAATTGTATCCTGCTGAATTTTGCGTCGATTATCGAGGCAAGTGATTTTATTGCGAGTGTTTTTGCAAGACCCGGTACTCCTTCAAGCAAAATATGTCCGTTAGCAAGTAATCCAATCATAAGGCTGTCTGTCAGATGTTTCTGACCCACAATAACCTTATTCATCTCCATTCGGATAATGTCTACAAAGGAACTCTCCTTTTCAATTTTTTCATTTAAAATTCTGATGTCAGCTGTTTGATCCATAGCTTTTAAAAATTTTAGTAGCAAATAACAATTTGAGTTTCATCAATACTAGCCTTTTTTTCCTGTTAAAATTCCGGCTTACAAAAGAAAGCCAGAATTCCCTAACTTCTTGTTAAGAACTGTTAAATATTAGTTAAAGTGTTAACATATGCTTCAAACTTCGTCTGGCATCAGGCGTCAGGAGTCAGGATTTTACTTAACGACAAAGGGTTCCAGTCAAATTGTGACCTTACCGAACTTCTTATCATTATGATTATGTCGAGCAATAAAAATGCAGTATCAAATTTCTGAGGAAGAAGAAGCTGAAGTC
>JBBRSO010000002.1:0-74179 GCA_038245405.1 Bacteroidales bacterium | reverse complement strand
CGATATTCAGGATGTGGGAGTTCGGTTCTATACCTACATCTCATCACTGCATTACCTGCTCGAAGCGTGCGCCGAAAACCATATAAAATGTCTGATACTCGATCGCCCGAACCCAAACGGTTTTTACTTCGATGGTAATATCCTCGATACCATTCACCGTTCGTTTGTAGGAATTGATCCGGTTCCGATAGTCCATGGGATGACAGTGGGAGAGTATGCCGGTATGTTAAACGGAGAAGGCTGGCTGAAAAACGGTGTGAAATGTGACCTTACGGTTATAAAATGTAAAGACTATACTCATAGTACACTTTATAATGTTCCTGTCAAGCCCTCCCCGAACCTGCCAAATCAGAACTCCATCTACCTCTATCCGTCAGTCTGTTTCTTTGAAGGCACATCGCTTTCCTTGGGCAGAGGCACATCATTTCCATTCCAGGTATTTGGCGGCCCTTCCATGCCTGACAGAGGATTCAGTTTCACCCCAATGAGCGTGCCGGGCGCAAAGAACCCGCTGCTTCTCGGTGTAAAATGCTTTGGAACTGACCTCAGAGACGCTCTTGATAAGGGGCTCGTGCCAAAACCAGAGATAAACCTTGAATGGGTGATAAGCGCATATAATGACTTCCCGGATAAAGATAAATTCTTCAAACCCTATTTTGATGTTCTTGCTGGCGGACCGCAGCTAAGAGAGCAGATTGAGAAAGGGATGACAGCTGAGCAGATCAGGGAAACGTGGAAGCAAGGTCTCGTGGAGTATGGGACGATCCGGGCAAAGTACTTATTATATAAATAAGCCCAGGCACTGAGGCCCCGCACCGCGTACCCCGCACCGCGCAACCCGCTACGCCTTTCCGTCCTAAAGAAAGAACGCAAAGAAGAACTTACACTGGGGACTACCTAGTGAGATAAGAGAATTAATGAGTAATTTGTGATGCCTTTGGCCAACACTCCACAAAAAAGTGTGAGTTTCGCACCATATCCGGTTTTGCCCTCGCACTTATTGAATTTAGTAGCAACCTGAATTTCTGTTATTTTTATTTTATTTGTCTACACAACAATAAACGCCTATTACTGCATTGGCCCTTTTAGCCGTTACGCTATTGCGCGTTTATGGGGAAATTAAAAATAAAAGATTTTTGTATCTTTATGAAAATTTAATTCTATGGGTGCAATTATTATTAGAGCAGATAAGAAAAGTAATAAAATACTTTCTGACCTTGCCAAAAAACTTGGTGGGCATGTTATAAATATGGCAGATGATCAATATGAAGATTTTGCCCTGGGTTCCGCAATGGATGCTGTCAAAACAGGGGAAATAGTAGCTCGTGAATCAATAATCATGAAATTAAGAGTGTAGATGATAATTGAGTTCGATAAATCATTTGAAAAATCTATCGTTAAAATCAAGAATAAATCTTTATTTCCACGAATTGAAAAGATTATTATCGAATTTGAAAATGCAAAATCACTGACAGATTTAACAAATATTAAAAAGCTCATAGGTTTCAAAAATTACTATAGAGTAAGAATTGGCGAGTACAGACTCGGCTTCGAAAGGATTGATGAAAAGACGATGAGATTCATTCTGATTGCACATCGAAAAGATATTTACAAATTATTCCCTTGACAGGTTTAGTCAAATTCCTGAAATTGATCTTTCAGGTAGCGTCAAATTCCTCAAAATATTATTGTTAGCGACATCTTGTCCTTTGCATTCAAGTCATTATTTTCACTTCTTTTGCTCCTCCAAAAGAAGTGAAACGAAGAAAAAGAGTCCGGATATGCCAACCTCACACTTTTTTGGGCAAATGCCTTTGGCTAACACGCTGTCTACACTTTGAGCGAATTTCGGATTGCGGAATAAAGATGAATTTCGGATTAGGGACTGCGTAATGCAAGTGAATAATAGGTCATCCCGAGTTATTCCACAAAAACTAATGTTAAGTATTCAGGAAAAACCCTCCTTTGTGGAATAACGAAGGGATCTGTCAGGTTCAGTTAAATTCCTGAATGGGATCTCTCAGGTACAGTTGAATTACCGAAGGGATCTGCCAGGTTAAATCAAATCCCTGTAAGAGATCTGCCAGCTTCAGCTAAATTTCTGAAAATAGCATTGGTCGGTTGAAGCTTGTATTCCTACTCCGGCGCGATTTCAGTGGAGGGGCTTTTTTCTTAGTCTCTTAGTCCCTCAGTCCCTCAGTCCCTCAGTCCGTCTTCCCCGGATACACCTTCAGCGCCTCCTCAAGCACATTAACCGCCTCCCTCAGATCTTCAATCTTCAGAACATACGCAATCCTCACTTCATTAGTTCCATATCCGGGTGTTGAGTAAAACCCCGATGCCGGAGCAACCATCACCGTCTGTTTCTTATATTCAAACTCCTCCAACAGCCATTGCGCAAACTTGTCAGTGTTGTCGACAGGTAGTTTCACAACAGTATAAAAAGCTCCCTTTGGCTTCGGACAATAGACACCCTCGATCTTGTTGAGAGCCTCTACCATGAAATTCCTCCTGGCTGTATATTCCTTATTCACTCCTTCAAAATACTCAGGCGGCGTATCTATCGACGCTTCACCAACTATCTGACCCAGCCCGGGTGGTGAAAGACGTGCCTGCGCAAACTTGAGGGCCGTTGAGATCACTTCCTTATTCTTTGAAACAAGCGCCCCGATCCTGATCCCGCACTCACTGTATCTTTTCGATACCGAATCGAGCATTACTACATTCTCTTCTATGCCCCCGAGGTTCATCCCCGAGAAATGCTCCGCTCCGTCATAACAAAACTCACGGTAGGCTTCATCTGAGAATAGGAACAGATCATGTTCCTTTACTATCTCCCTGAGATGAAGCAACTCCTTTTTGGAATACAGATAACCGGTGGGATTATTCGGATTACAGACGATGATCCCTTTTGTTTTTGGAGTGATCTTCCTTTCAATCTCATTGATGGAAGGAAGGGCAAAATCATTTTTAATATACGAGGTAACAGGAACGATCTTAACCCCGGCCGTTGTAGCGAAGCCATTGTAGTTGGCATAAAATGGCTCGGGTGTAATAACTTCTTCACCCGGGTTTATGCAGGACATAAGTGCGAAAAGTATGGCTTCCGATCCGCCTGTCGTTATGAGCATCTCAGTGTGGTCGATGTTTATCCCGATCTTCTGGTAATACGTTGCAAGCTTCCTCCTGTACGACTCATTACCTGCAGAATGACTGTACTCTATTACCTTCAGATTTATATTTCTTATTGCATTAAGCGCTACTTCGGGTGTGGGAATGTCAGGCTGACCAATATTAAGATGATAAACTTTTATTCCCTTGCGTTTTGCTTCTTCAGCATATGGAACAAGTTTTCGTATCGGCGAGGCCGGCATTAACTTACCTCTTTCGGAAATTGATGGCATAGAATGTGATAATTTAGAGGGAGCAAAAGTAAGAAAATAATTTCGGATTGATCAACCCTAAATACCCCAGGGGGGACTTTAGTACCTTAAAACGATACAAATTATCTCTGCGTCCTCCGCGTTATTCACTCCGCGTGCTCTGCGGTTGAAGGATTGCGGAATGCAAGTGAACATACGGTCATCCCGAGTTATTCCACAAAAAACTAATGTTAAATAATCAGAAGAATTCTTCTTTGTGGAATAACAAAGGGATCTGCCAGGTTAAATCTAATACCTGAATGGGATATTCCAGGTTCAGTTGAATTAACGAAGGGATCTGCCGTGTTCATTCAAATTTCTGAAAGAGATCCTGCTGTATCCGCAGGAAAAAATTCTATTTTTGCAGATTATTATTCGAATACATAATATTTTACCTAAATGGATATTCCTTCAAAATACGAACCCGGAAAAGCTGAAGCCAGATGGTACAAATACTGGATGGACAATGGATTCTTTAAAAGTACTCCCGATGAGAGAGAACCTTATACTATTGTAATCCCTCCTCCAAACGTTACTGGTGTTCTGCATATGGGTCATATGCTAAATAATACTATCCAGGATGTGCTGGTTCGCAGAGCAAGGATGCTTGGCAAAAATGCCTGCTGGGTGCCAGGTACTGATCATGCTTCTATAGCCACCGAAGCAAAAGTGGTCGCGAAGCTTAAATCGGAAGGAATTGAAAAACGTGATCTATCAAGAGAAGCGTTTCTTGAACATGCATGGGAGTGGACACATAAACATGGCGGTATAATCCTCGAACAGCTTAAACGTCTGGGCGCATCGTGCGACTGGGACCGTACTCTCTTTACTATGGATGAGAAGCGTTATGGCTCGGTTATAAAGGTGTTTGTCGACTTGTATAATAAAGGTCTTATCTACAGAGGTGTGAGAATGGTTAACTGGGACCCCCAGGCCATGACAGCTGTCTCAGACGAAGAGGTTAACTACACCGAAGAAAAATCAAAGCTCTATTATGTAAGGTACAAGATTGTGGGTGAAGACGGTTATGTGATGGTTGCAACAACGCGTCCCGAGACAATCCTTGGCGATACTGCCGTTTGTGCTAACCCGGAAGATGAAAGATATAAACACCTGATGGGGAAGAAAGTAATAGTACCGATGGCAAACCGCGAGGTGCCATTTATCTTCGACAGCTATGTTGATCCGGATTTTGGTACCGGTTGTCTTAAGATCACTCCTGCACACGACATAAATGACTATGAGATCGGGCTGCGTCATAACCTGCCTTCAATAGATGTTTTCAATGACAACGGTACTATCAGCTCCCGCGCAGGAATGTTTGTCGGTGTCGACAGATTTGAAGCAAAGGACCTGGCTGAACAAGAGCTTGCAAGAACTGGGAACCTGGTAAAAGTTGAGAAGTATGATAATAAGATCGGCCGTTCGGAACGCACAAATGCGGTTATTGAACCCCGGCTTTCACTACAGTGGTTCCTGAAAATGAAGGATCTTTCGGTACCGGCACTCGATGCAGTTTTGAATGGTGATGTGAGTATTCATCCTTCAAAGTTTAACAATCTCTACCGTCACTGGATGGAGAATGTACGCGACTGGTGCATAAGCCGTCAGCTATGGTGGGGACAGCGGATCCCAGCATGGTATTATGGGAATAATGATTTTGTTGTAGCCGAAAATGCTGAGCTTGCCCTTGAACTTGCAAGAAACAAAAGTGGTAATGCATCCCTTAAAGCTGAGGATCTCCGTGAAGATGATGACGTACTCGATACCTGGTTCTCATCATGGCTCTGGCCTATCACTTCATTCGACGGGATAAATAATCCGGATAACGCTGATATTAAGTATTATTATCCCACAAACGATCTGATTACCGCTCCCGAGATATTGTTTTTCTGGGTAGCCCGTATGATAATTGCGGGTTATGAATACAGAAATGAGAAACCGTTTGAGAATGTTTACCTCACTGGTTTGGTGCGCGATCAGCAAAGAAGAAAGATGTCGAAATCGCTTGGTAACTCACCCGATCCTATTGGCCTTATTGAAAAGTATGGAGCTGATGGTGTAAGGGTGGGAATGCTTTTATGCTCGCCTGCCGGCAATGATCTTTTATATGAGGACAGCCTGCCGGAGCAGGGACGGAATTTTGCCAATAAGATCTGGAACGCCTTCAGGCTGGTAAAAAGCTGGAACATCGACGAAGCAATCGATCAGCCGGTCTCTTCAAAAGAAGCAGTGAAGTGGATGGGAGAGGCAATGAATAAATCAATGAGTGAGATAGACGATAATTTCAAAAAATTCAGGATCTCAGAGTCTCTTATGACAACCTACAAACTGTTCTGGGATGAGTTCTCGGGATGGTATCTTGAAATCATAAAGCCGGAATATCAAAAACCGATTGATAGAAAAACATATGATGCTACTATCGGGGTATTCGATAAACTAATGAAGGTTGTACATCCGTTCATGCCATTTATAACCGAGGAAATATGGCAATATCTTCTTGAACCTGAGGATGGTGATAGTATTATGATATCCAGAATGCCCGACATCAAAAAGTACGATAAAAAGATGGTGGCAGCATTTGAATCGATAAAAGAGGTAGTGAGCGCTGTAAGAACTGTAAGGAAAAGTAAAGAAATACCACAGAAAGAACTATTTGAGCTTCTTATACTATCGGATGAAAAAGATTATGATCATGAATTTCTTCCTGTTTTAACAAAACTCTGTAACCTGTCGGGGATCAGATTTGTGACGGAGAAGCAGGAGGGAGCCACATCTTTCCTTGTTGGCACTACCGAATACTTTATTCCGCTTGCTGGGAAAATCGATGTTGAAGGAGAACTTTCAAAGATCAGGGAGGATATCGAATATAATCGTGGATTCCTTGCAAATGTTATGAAGAAGCTTGATAACGAGCGATTTGTAAATAGCGCACCGGCAAATGTTCTGGAGCTTGAAAGGAAAAAGAAGAGTGATGCAGAGTCGAAGATAAAGTCGCTGGAGGAGCGGTTGAAGGAGCTGGAGAAGAAGGATTGAGTTGTGAGTGGTGATTAGTGAATAGTAAGGATCTGCACGACAACCTCTTACGGCATTCTCTTTCTTACGAAATAATTCTGTTCGACCTGAACCAGTTCCCAATCGTTATTAAGTAAAAGATGCCAGCCATCACCGGAGATATGGTTCTTGTCGGCCTTGAACGATTTTGCAGTTATGCGCAGAAATTTCAGATTATTTGAAACCAGGCAACCTCCTTTTTCAACGGTAAGCTTGCCCCAGTTATCCGATACTCGTATTGAATTGTATAGTGTCCCCAGCGAATCAAGAGAATGGACCTCTTCCGGCTCAAAGTCGAAATAGGGGCTTTCCAGTTCAAGGAATACAACCGGCTTCTGAGTAAATGTATTTGCCTGTTGGTCGATGCTTTCTTTAATTAATTCGTCGCGTTTTAATTCTTCCTTTATTATTTCGTCCATGTTATAGTTTACTGCCAGACTTCCGGCAACATCCCTGCAGATAGCCGGAAGCTCAATCTTATACAGTTCTTTTACAGCATTTGCAAGGTCGAAGTTCTCGGTCTTAATCTGTTTCAGATCATATCCTTTTTTGTATAACAATGTGGCATACAAGGCTCCATGGATTCCCCCATAGGATCTTGCGTATGAATCCATGGAATAGATCCTGTCGAGCATTTCAAA
Organism: Bacteroidales bacterium; assembly: GCA_038245405.1. GTDB lineage: Bacteria > Bacteroidota > Bacteroidia > Bacteroidales > VadinHA17 > LD21. The sequence continues at coordinate 67,062 of JBBRSO010000002.1, read as the reverse complement.
AAGACGGGTTTTAAATTCTTCCTGTGAATCGGTGCACAACTTTGTGAATGTGAATGTTGCGAGTCCTTCATATGTTTCAAACCTGTTTTCTTCTTTCGCATATTTCTGGTGCAGTTCCCTGTTAGCTCCTCTGAAAATCAATGCGTCCCTCAAGGCGAGCTGGCTCTCTTCACCCTCAGTGTTAATAGCTTTACGCAGAGCTTTCCACTCAAGTTTGAGCCAGATTCTTGCTTCTTTTTCATCCATATTATTTGCATTGAACATGGAAATTGGAATACCTTCCTTCTCCTGGAAGCGATGATAGAGGCTATGGATAGCCCTGGTTTTGGCTCTGTATTCATCTTCAACTACAGGAAGCGGAACCATTGCGAATTCCAGACCTCCGTACACTATGGGTGCATTATTTACAAGAAGTTCTTTAGGATACAAACCGGTAAAAACCCCGTCTTTGGCTTTTAAAAGCCCGTCTTTATCAGTAATGTTTGCCACAATACGCCTGGTAGTTCTGTCTACATACATCACAGGACCGTAAAGATTAACTCCCCACAATTTACCACTGTCTTTATTGCATATTCTTTCTATTTCACCGAAATAGCCCAGTGCTTTTTCTGTAGTAAAATAAGAGGCAGAATTTTTTTCTTTACAGCTAAACAGAGTTAATAAGAGAGCAATGAATATCCAATTTTTCATTAAAACGTATTTCTTCGCCCCGAAAGTAATGAATTTTATTTTAGAATGTCAAATCTCTGCAGAGATCTGCCAAGTTCAGTTAAATACCTGAAAGGGATCTACAGGCTACTATCAAATTTTTGAAATTAGCATTGATTGGGTGCAGTTTATACTCCCTGCATTCGAGTCATTATTTTCACTTCTTTTGCTCTTCCAAAAGAAGTGAAACGAAGAAAAGGAGTCCGGATATGCCAACCTCACACTTTTTTGTGCAAATGCCTTTGGCCATCACGCTGTCTACACTTTGAGCGGAGTCCGGATTGCGGAATTCCCAAAACCCGCTATTTATCATATTTCCTCTGATCTTATTTGCTTATTTTGCGCCAGTTAACTCTTATCTGAACTGATATGATAAAGAACAATGATATCTTGTTGAACCAGAATGAGCTGGTTCAGTTTCTTAAAAAACCTGCTAAAAACTTTACCCGCGAAGATATCATCCGATTCATCGAAGCTAAAGGAATCTCAATGCTGAACTTCAGATATGTGGCCGACGATGGGAAACTTAAAACACTCAATTTTGTTCCCTTCAGCAGAGATCACCTTGAATCAATCCTTACAGCCGGTGAGAGAGTAGATGGGTCAAGTCTGTTCTCATGTATTGAGTCGGGTGCGAGCGATCTTTATGTCATCCCCCGGTTCAGAACAGCCTTTGTAAATCCTTTCTCTCAGATCCCAACACTGGAGATATTGTGCTCGTTTTATGATAACACAGGTAAACCGCTGGAAAGCGCTCCGGAAAATATTCTCAGGAAAGCTTATACCCGCTTTAAGAAAAAAACCGGTTATGTGATGAAGGCTTTCGGCGAACTTGAATATTATATTAAATCTGAGCACGATAGTCTCTACCCGCTTACCGATCAGAAGGGATACCACCAGTCGAAACCATTTGCAAAATTTGAAGACCTCAGGATCGAAGCTCTTGAGCTCTGTGCGAAAGCTGGTTGCAGAATCAAATATGGTCACTCAGAAGTAGGCAGTTTTTCAAAAGACGGAGAGGATTTTGAACAACATGAGATAGAATTCCTTCCTGTTGAAATAGATGAAGCTGTCGATCAGCTGCTCATAGCAAAATGGATTATTCGTATTCTCGGATCTGAATATGGCGTGGAAGTAAGCTTTGCTCCAAAAATTACGGTCGGAAAAGCAGGATCGGGCATGCATATCCATATGATGCTAGAGAAAGACGGGGTGAACCTTATGGTCGAAAATGGGAAACTGAGCAATGTGGCCAGGAAAATGATGACAGGCATACTGGAAATCTCGAGATCGCTCACTGCTTTTGGGAACACTATCCCGACATCATATCTTAGGCTCGTCCCTCACCAGGAAGCGCCAACAAATATCTGCTGGGGCGACAGGAACCGTTCTGTTCTCATGCGTGTGCCGCTGGGATGGAACGGCGCAACAAACATGATTAGGGATGCTAATCCTGCCGACAACACCGAGTACGAGAATATGCCTTCAAAACAGACTGTGGAACTACGGTCACCTGACGGTTCGTCGGATATTTATAAGCTGTTCGCCGGTCTCGTAATCGGTACTGAGCTTGGTCTGGAAATGGATAATTCACTTGAAAAAGCTGAAGAGCTTTATGTTGATTACAATATCTTTCAGAACCCTGATAAGAAAAAGCTGGAGTCTTTGCCGGCTTCCTGCTGGGAATCAGCCGAGTGTCTGCACGATCAAAGAAGCTATTTCGAAAAAGATGGTGTATTCCCCTCCTGTGTTATCGACAGCGTTATCTCAAAGCTGAAGGCATATGATGATAAAGGCCTGAGCGAAAAACTTTATAATAAAAATGAGGAGATCGGAAAACTCGTCAGGAAATTTCTTCATTGCAGCTGACAGGGTGAAGCTATATGGCTTTTAGGCTCATATCCAGACTTTTTACATGATGTGTAAGGGCTCCTGCTGAAATGAAGTCTACACCACATTCAGCATACGACCTTATTGTTGATAGAGTTATTCCACCTGATGATTCGGTTTCATATCTGCCGGCAACTAGAGTAACAGCAATAAGCGTCTGTTCAATATTAAAATTATCCAGCATGATACGATCAATTCCTCCTGCAGCCACTATTGTTTTCACATCTTCAACCGATCGTGCCTCAATCTCAACTTTTAAGTTTAGTTTATTTTTTTCCAGATATTTCCTGGTTTTCATAATCGCCTTTTCGATACCACCAGCATAATCGATATGATTATCTTTCAGCATTATCATATCATACAAACCCATACGGTGATTTTCTCCTCCGCCTATCCTCACCGCCTCTTTCTCCAGAAACCTGAACCCGGGTGTTGTTTTCCGCGTATCGAGTATTCTGGTTTTTAATCCTTTGAGCTGTAGCACATACTTATTTGTGCTTGTTGCAATTCCGCTCATCCTTTGCATGATATTCAAAACCAGGCGTTCTGACTTAAGGATTGATTGTTGCCTGCCATAAACATAAAATGCGATATCACCAGGGAGTATTATTGAACCATCATCAAGAATATCCTTGATCACGAGGTCTTTATCAACGACAGAGAATAGTTCAGTGGCAACTTTCATTCCCGCAAGAATTCCCTTCTCTTTGATAAGTAGTTTTGCTTTCCCTGTTGCTTCTGGTTGAATACAAGCAAGTGAAGAATGATCTCCATCACCCACGTCCTCGGCAAGGCTTCTCAATATGAATTCGTGTAGGACCTTATTTCCCATTGTCCGATTCAATACGTATCTGATGTATAAGCAATTCCTGATCCACCTTTTTTAACAGGAAATATACCCGGAAGTCACCTTTCTCTGTTTTCAGATTGCCAATTGCATATTGAGCGTCATTCTTTGCTCCCTGATGACGAATCGTAAAATCTTTTGTCTGGTATTCTGCAAAAAAGTCTTTAAGAATCGTTTCAGCAACATTTTTTTTATAGAAATCTTCTTTATCGAGAAGAAGAAGTTCAATGGTTGAATTCATGTATTTTGACAATTCAGATGCATTACCGGCTTTAATAGCCATTGATATGCCATCGGGAATTTTAGCCTGATCCTGAGCATGAGCAGTGAGACTGCTGATAGCAATTAATATTACCGGAATAATAGTTACAGATTTCATGGCCATATAGTTTAATTATTGCGGACAAAAAAATATCGCTCGAACAAATTTAACAATATTTTCATAATTCGTATGGAAATTTCATTCTTAAGGGTCATCCTGTTGTACAATGAGCACAGGATAATGTGTTTGTGTATCTTTTAAATGCTATTTTTGTAATAATTCCGTATAAATCAAATATTCAGGATTCTTATGAAGATCGCCCTCTTGCAGACTGGCAAAACAAATGATACGAACATTGCAGCTTTAGCCGATCTTTATACAAACCGGATAAAAAAATATACAGGGTTTGAAATACTTACCGTTCAAGATGTAAAGAACACAAAAAATATGCCAGTTCAGGAACATCAGGTAAAAGAGGCAGCTAAGATCCTCCAGTTCATAAGCGATGATGACTATGTGATCTTGCTTGACGAAAGAGGAAAGGAGTTAAGGACCATAGAATTCTCAGTATGGCTCGAGAAAGTATTTCTTCTTCCCAAAAAACGGATATTGTTTATAATCGGCGGAGCGTGGGGCTTTTCAGACGATCTTTATAAAAGGGCAGATTATAATATCTCATTGTCGAAGATGACTTTCCCTCATCAACTGGTACGATTATTGTTTCTTGAACAGCTTTATAGAGTATTCACAATTATGAAAGGAGAACCTTATCATCATGAATAAGGTCTGACTATCCAATGAGAGCTCACCGGCATACCATATTTCTCATAGTAGTAACAGTAGTGCTTATCGTACTGGCCCAGTTAGCGGAATCGGTATATTTTAGCGATTTTGAATTCCGCTTCAGGACAAAGATGTTTAACCGGACCTTGAGCGAACGGGAACAGATAATGGATGATTGTATTAATTCAATGAAACCAATTCTTGCAGGGATAAATAGTCCACGTAAGGATTCAGATAATAATATATTTTTCACTGCAGAAAAAAATGGCATTACTATATTATATTATTTTGACAAAAAACTGGTTTTATGGTCAGATAATGACTTCGATGTCCCCTCTGTTTTAAACGATTCTCTGTTTAGTAAACCGCTTGTTTTCCTGCATAATGGATGGTTTCTCACAAAGACTGTTCAGTCAGGAAATGAAAAGATAATAGGACTCTTACGTCTTCATTCTGATTACAGCTTTGAAAATAATATTATTAGAAGCGGGTTCGACAATGAATTCCGGATTCCGGCCAATGTCGGATTAAGCACTGAGAAAAAGGATTCAGAATATCATGTTTTCGATAAGACGGGCGATTTTCTCTTCTCACTTATGTTCCCAACAACCAGGGGCAGTACCCTTTTCATCCTTATACCATTATGCCTGTGGACAGGAGGATTTATTTTCCTGCTACTCCTGGTATTTGATGTAATTAAGAGACTTGCAGTAAAGGGAAAAGCGATTGCTGTATGCTCTTCACTTTTAATCTTTATTCTGATCTATTCATTTATTTTGTTCTCCGGAAAACCTGCAGTAATATTTCAAACTGAGCTGTTCTCTCCTTACAGATTCACATTAAACAGCTTTATTCCTTCACTGGGTCATTTATTGGTGCTGAGTATTCTTGGAGCTTCATTGTCAATTGTAGCGTTCCGTTATTTGTCAGGCTATGAGATCAGAGTAAGGGATAAATTTTCCAACTTCCTGTTTTTGTCAGTTTTGTTGATTGCCGGGGCAGTCATTGTTTATTTCTACCATGAAATCCTAACTCAGCTTGTACTTACATCAAATATCAATTTTGAGACATATAAAGTACTGGAATTGAGTGTTTTTACATTACTGGGTTTTGTTTCTGTTTTCCTGCTTCTCCTGATACCCGTATTTTATTTTTTTATAATATTCAGGTCGGCCAGGTACTTAAAACCTGCCATAGTAGTTCCATCTATTTTATTCTCGTCATTTTTCCTTGCTCTGTTTTTCCTTAACTCACCTGAAACCCTGGTACCAATTGTTTTATTCTTCATGGTTATGCAGACAGGGTTATGGCTGTTGTCGGGGAAAATACCAGGGCTTTTTAATCTGACCGTTATCTTTTCAGTGTTTACAGGAACATATCTCCTTTATTTTGTGACAACGCTTTCTGAAGATAAAATTACAGAAAATCTTAAAACACAGGCAGTTGCGCTATCAACTGAGCACGATCCGGCGGCAGAGCACCATCTGCTCGATCTGTGGCCTGTGATTGCAAATGATACCTTGCTTTCATCCTTAATGAAGGCTGATTTGTTCGACAGGGATAACTATGAAAAGATTTATGACTATCTGCAGAATTCGTATTTCTCGGGTTTCCGCAGAGATTATCATTTCAGCCTGGTTCTGTGCCAGAATAACCAACCACTGGTGACAGGAAAAGAAAAGTATCAGGACTGTTTTAATTTTTTTGATGAACGTATTAAACGCGACGGAAGAAGACTTACCGGAACAAATTTTTATTTTATTGATAACCAGGGCGGAAGATCTGATTACCTGGGAAGATTATTTTATGATACAGGGAAAAACAAAACTAACGGGTTGTTTATTGAGATTTATAATGATGTAAATATTTTTCAACCGGGTTATTATGAACTACTGCTCGATAAGAGAAATCATGGTTATTCGGGTTTAAAAAATAATTCCTTTGCAAAATATATAAACGGAGAAATGGTGCTGAGTACGGGTGACTTTTCGTATGATAAGTCAGATACTGAGTATATTGGCAAGTATACTAGCTACAGAGTTTTCAGTGCAGACGGATTTAAGCATGTACTTTTGAAAAGTGGAAATACCACAGTTATTGTCAGCAGACCTCTACTGACTCCAGGAGATATTATTATTTCTTTCGCTTATATCTTTTCATTTATCCTATTCCTTTCCAACGTTTTTGTTATGCTGATAAGAAAGCCTGTAGTAAAAAACATTGGACTGTTTAACTTCAGGCAGAAACTGCAGCTTTCATACATCTTAATCCTGTTATCCTCATTCATTCTGATAGGAGTAGTGGTAGCATACATAACTATCAATCAGTATAAGTCAAAGCATTACGAGAACATGAAGGAGAAGCTCAACTCGGTAAATATGGAGATCGGGAGTAAGCTGCTGGATGAGATGCATCTCTCTTCAGACTGGAAAGGAGATGGTTATGCATCACTGAATGAGATGCTGATAAAGCTTTCAAATATTTTCAATACAGATATTAATCTCTACAATACAACAGGGTTTCTTATTGCAACATCACGACAGGAGATTTTTGATCGCGATCTTACCGGTCCGCGTATCAACAAAACAGCTTTTAACAATCTCAAAACAGTAGGAGGAGAGTTCTATCAGAAAGAACAAATCGGGAAACTAGAATACCTGTCAGCTTATATTCCAATATTAAATGCTGATAATAAGGTAATTGGATATCTTAATCTTCCATATTTCCGGATGCAAAGCGTTTTAGCAAAGGAGATCTCTAATTTAGTTGTAGCTGTAATCAATTTTACGCTTTTACTGATCCTGATTACCATGGGTCTGGCGGTGATTATAAGTGGCAGGCTTACAGCGCCTCTTGCGATGCTGGGTGAAGGTCTTGCTACAGTGGGAGTAGGGAAGAAGAGCGAGCATCTCGAATATAGTGGGCATGATGAGATTGGCGAGCTGGTGAAGCAATATAACCGCATGGTTGATGAGATTGAAGACAGCACTCATAAGCTGGCTGATTCGGAGAGGGAGTATGCCTGGAGGGAGATGGCCAAACAGGTAGCTCATGAGATCAAGAACCCTCTTACTCCAATGAAACTGAATGTTCAGCAGCTTCTTAAATCATGGAATGATAACGTTCCGGGTTTTGATAAAACTATTGAACGTTTTACAAAAAACCAGATCGAGTATATCGATAATCTTTCCTCTATAGCATCAGCTTTTTCATCCTTTGCCAAGATGCCAGTTACTAACCCGGTAGAAGTAAATATTCTTGATCAGATAAAGCTGTCTCTCGAGCTTTTTAAGAATACTGATAATGTCACTTTCCGGGTTCATTGGCCGCACGAAACAAAAATTGTAATATATGCCGACAAAGAACAACTGAATGGTGTCTTTTCAAATCTAATTAAAAACGGAATACAATCTGTGCCGGCAGAAAAAGCAGGACTTATAACCATAGGTCTTGAAGTAATAAAGAATAAAGTGATAGTATCAGTTTCAGATAACGGATCAGGCATACCGGAGGAATTACGTAAAAAGTTATTTACCCCGAATTTTACAACAAAATCATCGGGTACTGGCCTCGGTCTCTCAATTGTGAGGAAATACATTGAAAATGCGAACGGCCGCATCTGGTTTGAGTCAGAAGTAAATAAAGGCTCTGTCTTCTACTTTGAATTACCTGTTGTCTTTACTGTGGAAAAACCCGGCACATGAACATAAATGGTGTGTAGAGAGCAGCCGGCTAATGACCTTTTCCCGCCACAATTTTGACCAACATTCTTCGTCTTGACATGCAAGTCAATAATTATATTCAAGATAATAGTTATATTAGCAGTCCTGATACTGAAATAATGACTGGTTTTTTTCATCATTTTTGCAAAAGACTTACACTTAGTTCACTGATACTGGCACTTAGCAGTGTGGTTTTACTATCTCAGAATAATCTGTCGGGAAACCTGAACCAGCCAAAATCTCATGTATCTGTAATTGGTGTCGACAGGGTTATCGTAGATAACGTTGCGGGGTTTGCTATAAACGATACGATTTTATTAATCCAGATGCAGGGAGTTCAGATCCTTACTGTAGCAACTTATGGATTCGCTCAGGGAAAATCGGGTGAGCCGGGGATGCATGAATTTATGATTATCCTAAGTGTAAATATTTTTACAAGGGAAATTGTATTCAGAAATAATATTATTAATGGTTACAATGTAAATGGGAATGTCCAGATAGTAAGGGTGCCGTATTTTAACAGCGCTACCGTCACAGGTAAGCTCTTCTGCGATCCCTGGAACCCGGTTACAAAATCGGGCGGAGTACTCGCCATGATCGTTGCAAGAACATTAACTCTTAATTCTGACATAGATGTTTCCGGTCTTGGTTTTACAGGGGGGAAAGATGTAATAGGTGACGGAATTTGCTGGAATACAAATACAGTTCTTTATGGATTGGAATTTTACCCGGAGAGCTTTTTAAATGCTGGTTTCAAGGGCGAAGGTGTTGCAAATTTAAATGAATCCAATATGCCCCTGGGAACAAACTACATGAAGGGTTCCGGTAATAACTGGACCGGTGGTGGCGGCGGAAACGGGAGATATTCAGGCGGCGGCGGCGGATCGAACCGGGGCTCCGGCGGCGTTGGAGGATTTGAAGATTGTTTTCCTGCAAAATCCGGAGGTAACGGAGGTGTTATCGCTGCCCATCCTTCCCTGCTCGACAGAATTTATTTAGGTGGTGGAGGTGGAGCTTCAACTTCTTTTCCTACTGGTGCACTTTCGAACGGAGGCAACGGTGGCGGAATTGTAATAATTGTAGCCGACGCTATTGCCGGTAATGGTGGAAATATACTTTCTAACGGCGCTAATGGTACTAATAAAACCGGGATGGGCGGTTCAGGTGGAGGTGGCGCAGGAGGATCGATTGCCCTTTCACTGAACAGCTACGGAACATCCTCTATTGGTTTCTCGGCAACAGGCGGTAATGGTGGTGATAATCCCGGATCTTTTGGTGAAGGCGGCGGCGGCTCCGGCGGATTAGTATACGTAAGCACAAATACCTCTGCGAATGCTATTCTCACAATGACAGGCGGATCACCTGGCAATGGCAGTGGATCTACAGCCACCGGAGGTACAGCCGGTGAAAAAAGACTCGGTTTCAAAGCTGTACTGAATGGCTTCTTATTTAACTCTATCAGCTCATCTGTAACAGGAAATCAGATTGACTCAATCTGTTCAAATATTCTCCCAAAAAAGATAATTGGCACTAAGCCCGTGGGTGGAAATGGTCCCTATACTTATCTGTGGGAGAAGAGTTTTAATCAGGTCCTGTGGACTCCTCTTACAAACGATGCAGATCCTTTAAACTATACGCCAACAGTGATAGAAACTTCAACGGTCTGGTTCAGAAGAACAATAACTTCTTCAGCCCCTGATGTCCTTGTCGATGTTAGTAAATCTGTTCAGATAGTTGTTCAGCCTTTTATAAAAAATAATATTGTCGGCAATTCAGATACATATTGTCTTGGTCAGGATCCAATCCCCCTTACTTCAATGGCCACCTTACAGGATGGCAATGGGATCTATACTTTCAAATGGGAGGTAAGCCTGGATAACATCAACTTTAACCTGCCTGTGAACGCAAATACCGCGGAAGGGTATACGCCTCCTAACGGATTAACAGTAACATCGTGGTACAGAAGAACTGTCACTTCCGGAAGATGTGTTGACTTTGTTGCTATCGCAAAAATCACAATCATACCTGTTATCACAAATAATAATATCACAAACACTCCTCCCGATATCTGTTACGGAAGTTCTTTCCTGGATATTACAGCCACCACTCAGCCCGTTTTAACCGGCGGTGATCTTATCTACAGGATCTCATGGGAGTCGAGCCTTAGCGGTGTTTCCGGATGGACACCTGCAGCAGGTGTAATAATTGCAGGTGGTTTCAATCCCAATGAGTCTTCAGCATCATTCCCGGGGAGTCTTTATTACCGAAGAGTGGTAAAGTCGGGCATCAACGATGTTTGTGTTGATAACAGCGCTTCTGTTAAGCTAAATGATTACCCGGTAATTGTAAATAATGCAATTAAAACAAATTCAGTTAATAAGCCAATTTGCTCGGGATCAATACCACCTGCACTTATCGATTCACTTGTTATTTCCGGTGGCAATAATGCATATGCATATTCATGGGAATACAGAACAAGTACACTTCCATGGACTACTGTATCAGGTATCACATCGGCTGTGTATTCCCCCGGAGCTCTAACTGTGACTACTGATTTCAGGCGCAGCGTCATATCTTCAGCCTGTTCAAATATCAGTAATATTATAACCATAACTGCCCATAATTCTATTCTTAATAACAGCATTTCACTTTTATCATCAGGAACTGATACGACCCTTTGCAATGGCGGAAATCCTGACAGATTGATCGGCACTGTGCCAACAGGAGGCATCAACAGCTATGCCTATCTCTGGTTGTCATCAACAGATAACGTAACATGGACACAGATCCCAACAGGTGGTACCTTACGTGATTATGACCCTCCGGCTCTGTCTGCGCCAACTTATTATAAAAGACAGGTAGTATCCGGAGCATGTCTTGTTGTAAGCGCTTCTACTGTTAATGTGAATATTTTACCACTCATAACCAATAATACAATTTCAGGCACCTCAGCAGTATGTAAATTTCTTGTGCCAAAGGTTATTACAGGAGCAACCATTTCAGGTGGATCTGCTTCTTATACTTATTTATGGCAGGAGAGCTCAGATGGAGGTTTAACATGGAAGTCTGCATCACTCATAAATAATACTAGTGATTATCAGCCACCTGCATTGTCATCTCCGATGAAATACAGGCGATATGTTACATCGGGTCTGAAAAATACCTGTCAGAATACCTCCAATGTCTTTGATATCTCAATTGACCCGCTGCCTTTAAGCCAGATAGACGCAGGGCCTGATGATAATATATTCTCAATACAGAGAATTTACCATTTAAAAGCAGTTTCTCCGTTGTCGGGTGAGACCGGAGTATGGAAACCTTTGAATAATAGCGCATTTGGATTTAGTGATTCAACCAGGAATGATGCAACTGCCAGCAATCTGCTGTTAGGTGCTAATGCTTTCCTGTGGACCGTACACAGAGGACCATGCAAACTTTCCGACACAGTTAATATTAATGTATACAAAGATTTATTCCCACAGGGGTTTTCCCCCAACGAAGATCCTTATAATAATACTTTTATAATTGAGGGACTTGATCTGGATGTTCATTATGCTGACCTCAGGATTGTTAATGGCGCAGGTACAGAAGTTTATAAGAGCTCAAACAGGAACGGTCAGACTTCGGTATCGTGGAACGGTAAAAACGGTAAAGGACTTGAGCTTCCGGAAGGGACATACTATTATATGCTGAATCTTACATTAAAGAAGACTAATGCCTCGGTGTTTAAAAAGAGCGGGTTTATTATACTGAAAAGATACTGATGTCGCAGTTAATTAAACAACAAAGAGATTTTAAAAGGATGAATAAATTCAAATCATTATTCGTCTTTATATTTCTGTCATTATTTACATATGTTCCCGGACAGGCAATAGCTGATTCCACAGGGATTAGTCTGGGTTACCCGGTTTATAGCCAGTATCTGCAGAATGGCTTGCTGATAAACCCTGCATATTCCGGTACACGAGGTTCGCTTAGCGGGTTTTTATCATACAGGATGCAATGGATGGGAATCCCTGATGCTCCGGTATTTCAGACTATTTCATTAAACGCGCCAATGAAAAACGATAAGATCGGTCTGGGATTAATGGCTCAGTTCATGCAGTTTGGATTCACTAAATCGCAGAGTTTATATGCCAGCTATGCTTATCATATTAAACTGAAAAGCGGAAAATTATCGTTCGGATTGAAAGGTGGATTTGACAGGTCAAACACCGATTACTCCGGCTTGGTTACAACAACATTGAATGATCCGGTATTCACGGGTAATGAAAAACCATATTTTCTGCCAAATATAGGAGCAGGTGTTTACTACTTCAGTGAAAAATTATTTGCCGGGATATCAATTCCATCTTTCCTTAGCTACAGGAAAAACTCTTCAAACAGTACGGTGGAAGTTTTTCATGACTTAAAAAAATATGACTTAATTTTCTCAGGCGGAGGTCTTATTGTTTTTACACCGGCACTAAAATTCAAACCGTCTCTTCTTATCGATTACTCACTTGATAATACAAAAAAACTGACCCAGTTCGATATAAACGGTAATTTTATGTTTGGCGACCTGGTATGGATTGGCGGTTCGTGGAGAACATCAGAGCAGGTGGTTGTAGGTATTCTGCAGGTTCAGCTTAATCAACAGTTAATGTTTGGTTTCTCTTACGATTATCCGGTGGGGAGGATGAATACATATTCAAAAGGTTCAAGTGAATTTATAATACGATATGAATTTGGATATAAAGTGAGTACTGCTAATACGAGGTATTTTTAAATATGGTGAAAAGGAATTTTAAAATATTAGTAATTGCACTCCTCATGGCTCTGATATGCCCGTTGGCAATAGCTCAGCAGCCCTCAGTATACAAAGTGAAGCGAATGAATTTCAATACAGTCGGGTTCAGCGAAATATCACCGGTTATCATGAAGGATGGCATACTTTTTTGTTCCGACAGAAGGTTTAGCGGTATCACCGATCGCACAGATTTTAATGGAAGGCGTTTATATGACTTATATCTCGCAGAAAAAAGAGATTCCTCAGGATTCGACAGACCACGTGTATTAAAAAGTGAACGCAGCACAAAGTTCAATATCGGTCCTTTTTGCGTTGCTCCTGATGGCAAAACCATCTATTTCACAAGTGAAGTTGAAACAGGGAAAATAGCGGAAAACAAGAATTACAAAAATCACAGCGGGATTTTCATAGCTGAGCTGAATGGATCGGAGCTTGGTCCGATCAGGCCATTTAAATATAATGACCCTCAGTACGATATAGGTCAGCCCTCAATAAGCAGCGATGGAAAATACATCTTTTTTGCGTCAGATAAACCAGGCGGCAGCGGTAAATCAGATCTTTATTATTGCGAATTTATTAACGGAGACTGGTCGGCTCCGGTAAACCTTGGACCAACAGTGAATACAGCTGGATCAGAGATTTACCCTTATATGCATCGTTCAGGCAAATTATATTTCACATCTGACAGACCAGGCGGATATGGTGGTATGGACGTCTACTTTACAACATTAACCCGAGGTACCTGGGATACTCCGATCCTTCTTCCCGAACCGATAAATTCTACCTACGACGACTTTGCTTACGTAGCTGATGCTAATCAGCAGACAGGATACTTTGCTTCGAACAGGCGGAATGAGGATGATATTTACAGATTTGAATCTACAATAATCAGAAAAGCTGTTTGCGACACCTTGCAGGAGAATAACTATTGTTACAGATTCTTCGAAGAAAATGCTGTCAGATATGATACAATGCCTTTCCGTTATGAATGGAAATTCGGCGATGGTAAGATGGCTACAGGTTCCTCCGTGGAGCATTGTTTCGATAAACCGGGTGTTTATATTGTTACACTTGATGCGGTAAATCTAATTACTAATGAGGTTTCCTTTAATGAAAAAACAGAAACTATTGTTGTTTCTGAAATTGAACAGCCTTATATATCAGCTCCGGATAAGATTGATTCAAATACTAATATTGCATTGAGTGCAGACAGTACTAATCTGCCAGGCTGGAAAATTTCGCGGTATTACTGGAATTTCGGTGATGAGACGGTTGCAGTAGGATCAGATGTTTCCAAGAGCTACAGAAAACCCGGAACATATAATATTCAGCTTATTGTTACAGAAGAACCCGAGCCCGGCTCTGAGGCACGTGAGACATGTATATCAAAAAATATAATTGTGGTCAACTGAACTTGGTATTGAAAATATTATAATTTTGACGCTAATGAATTTAAGTAAATCGATATATAATATACTCTTTCTGATTTTATTGCTTGGGTTTCCGGTGTGTTCGAAAGTTTCGGGACAACCTGTTCCAGGCAAAGATGAAAATATTCCATTCCTTGTTACCTTCGGAAAAGAGGGAAAGACCTCATGGGGTGATAATGATTTTTACCAGATTTTTTTCTTCAGCATTCCAAAGGAATATACCAAACCATTTTACATAAGAGTTTTTGACCCTGATTGCGGTGGTGAGAATGATGAGATTCAGGGTGAATTTAATACAAAAACTAAGTTTTCTGTGTATGGAGGAAAAGGTGTTGACCCGGAAAAAAATGAAGAATCACAGGGACTTGTTAAAGGGATGAATTATAAGTCAGGTAATTTATTGTCTTCTAAAATCTTTGGCAGCGAAGCTAAGTATGACAATAAGTATTTCAGCTTTGGCCCTTTTAACCCTTCAGAAGGAGATTTTAATGCCAAATGGAACAGTTACATGTTCAAGATAGTGTGCGAGGGAATTAGCGGCGACGATGGAAATCTTTACAAATATTTTCTCAGCAGTGAGGAAGGGAGTAATCTTCAGATTGAAGGGGCCAACGCTTTTACTTATGCATATCACTTCAGGATGTGGAATGATTTCAGAAGTGTTGCACATATATATCCATATATCGACACAGGGATTGTGTATATAAAGCAAACTAACTTCGACTGGGATAATGACGGTAAAATACTTGTTGTTTCCAGGTATAGGCAGGGAATCGCGGTCCCGGTATCAAATGAAGACGATCAGAAAGAATCAAGGATCCTGATTGAACAGCCTGAAGTAGGTGCTTCACTGGATTTCCAGTTTCATAAACGACAGGAAGAATTGGTGAAAAATAATAATGTTGTTATGAAATTAGAGAACCAGAGAGGTGATGCTCTGAAATTCTTCAGTTCCCCTATTGGCGGGGTCCCCTTATATCAACCGAAGATGGGTTATGAGAAAGTGAAGCCTAAAAAATAAGATCCCTGTATGAGATTTAATTTTAAGAGGAAAATATTAACCTGTGCCTTAGGGTTTGTATTTTTATTTCCAACATTAATCACCGGCCAGATTTACAGTTTCATAAATTATGGATCTGAAAAAAATATACCAAACGGTTTCCTTTATACTATAGTGCAGTCAGATGATGGGTTTCTCTGGGTAGGAACAGCAAATGGACTGGTCCGCTTCGATGGTTACCAGTTTTTTCCGGTTCAGTATCCAGATTCCTCAGAAACAGGTTATCCTACCAAAAGCCTTAAAGACAAAAACGGAACCTTATGGTTTGGTTGCAGCGATGGTTCAGTATTGTATGTGAAAGACAATAAGCTGATTAAGGTTCCCGTTTCCACCACCAGAAGCATTAGTGAGATTCTTGAAGGTCCTGATGGGCTTATTTATGTCATACCTCAGGGGAAATCGATTTTCTCTGTGGATCCGCAGAAACCGGAAGAGGTCCATCATTACGAAATTTCAGTTGAGCCTGTGTTGTTCTCCGGCGCTTTCACTGATTCCGGCGATCTCCTCCTCGGTACACAGGAGAGCCTTCTTATCTGTAATTTGGGGAAAGATACAGTAGTTGTGAAAAAGACAATTACTGATTTCGACTCTTATGGGATCACTTCAATCTTTAAGACAGGGAACGGATTTTTGCTGGGAACTGACGGCGATGGGTTATATACTTTAAAATTAACAAAAACGGGATATGATCTGAACCGGCTGCCCGAAATGAATGAATTGAAATCCGCTACTGTGCAAACTATAGCAGGAGACTCCGGCAAATCCATTCTTGTATCAACGCTTGGATCAGGAGTTGTGCAGCTCGTTTTATCGGAGGATCTTGATAAAGTGATTTCAGCAAAGCATTATGATTTAAACTCGGGTCTGCCCGATAATGATGTAAGAACTGTCTTTCAGGATATTGAAGGCAATTACTGGTTTGGGATGTACGGGAAAGGAATATTAATGCTGGCTTCAAATTCCATGACCTATTATTCGCCAGGGAAAAACGGACAGAGCAACAATATTCTCTATATAAAAAAAATCGATAACAAATATTTATTGGGTACTCCCACTGGTTTTCACATGTTTGATGAGGAAACAGGAATGTCCCTCTCCTTTACTTCCCTCGCAGGCCTTGTAGGATCCACTGAGATAAAATCCTATTTTCTCGATGATGACAAGAACCTGTGGATAGGCACTGGAGGTGGCGGACTCTATATAAGAAACAATTCTGGCTCAATAAAGCGATTTTACAGGTCAGGTGATTCGGGGCTTGACGATATTAAGGATATTGAAGTTGATTCAAAATATATTTGGCTTGCAACTACAAATGGTGTAGTAGTTCTTGATAAAGAAGGGAACTTAAAAAAGAAATTCGACATCAACAACAGTCTTCCTCATAACAGTATCAATAAGTTACTTATTACAAACGGTGACACGTACATAGCTACCGAGAGCGATAAACTTTACAGTATTGACAGAGGGTTTAATATCAAACAGGGAAACTCTGCCATGACCGGAAGTACACGAAATAAAATACTTTCATTGTCCAAAGCTGATGACGGTGCGATATGGGCAGCCACAGAAGGTAATGGAGTATTCAGATTTATAAATGACTCTATAACAGCTATCTCTCGTTCCAATGATCTGTTGTCGGATTATTGCTATAGTATTCTGGCTGATAAGGAAGAGGATGTTTGGGTTGGTCACAATAAAGGTATTTCAAGGATCAATTCAGTCTCCGGAGCTATACACACTTTAGGCAGGGAATTTAGCAGCCTGGGAATATGTAACCCCGGCGCGATGTTTGAATCGGACGATAAGAAAATATTTATAGGGACTACACAAGGTCTTATCATTTATGACAGGAATAAGGACAGGAAAACTATTGTTGCTCCATTTAATAATATAAACAGAATTGAAATAAATGATGTCGCTTATCCTTACAAACCTTCATTTGTCCTCCCCTACAATAAATATAAGGTCAAAATTTATTATTCCGGTATCAGTTTCAACTCTCCGGAGAGAATCTATTACAGCTCGTACCTCGAAAACTTTGATCTCGATTGGAGTAAAATGACCACTACGCGGGAAGCTCTTTATAGCCTTAGCGATGGAAAGTATACATTCAATCTCATTTCTGTGAACCAGGATGGATTGTCGCAGGGAGCTCCTGTATCCTTCACAATCCTGATCAAAAAACCATTCTACAGAACCTGGTGGTTCATACTTAGCAGCTTGGCAGTTCTAAGCGGATTGGTCCTTCTCATAGTCAGGGAAAGAGAGAAGGAACAAAAGAAAGTGCAGGAATATCTTGAAACGGAGCTTGAAGCAAGAACACGGGTTGTAATGAAGCAAAAGGGTGAAATAGAACTTCAGAATATTGAGATTACTGATAGTATAAACTATGCCAAGAGAATACAAACCAGTATCCTGCCTGATATAAATAAGCTGAAAGACTCTTTCATGGATGCGTTTATCTTTTTTCACCCGCGCGACATCGTGAGCGGAGATTTTTACTGGTTCGATAAGTTAGCGGATGATAAGTTTATTCTTGTTTGCGCCGATTCCACAGGCCATGGCGTCCCGGGAGCTTTTATGTCGATGATAGGCTCAACACTTCTCCAGGATATTGTTACAAGAAAGGGAATCTCAAAACCGTCGGAAATTCTAAGCATGCTCGACAAACAGATTTTCTCAACTCTGAATCAAAATGTTGAATTGGGAGTATCCAATGATGGTATGGATATGGTTGTATGTGAATTTGATGTCTCCACCCGGCACATAAGATTTGCATCTGCTATGCGACCTGTTATCATAGTCATCGACGGTGAACCTGTATATATAAAGGGTAACAGATCATCTGTGGGTGGAGAGTCGGTTTTGGAGAAATATTTTGACGATCAGGAATATTACCTGAAAGAAGGAGATACAATTTATCTGTTTTCCGACGGGTTCCCTGATCAGTTCGGGGGGAAAGACGGTAAAAAACTCAAGATTGCCAGGTTAAAACGACTCATAGAGCAAATTTCAAAACTACCTATGGATGAACAACATGCTGCAATATCGAAGTTTTATTTCGAATGGAAAGGCTCTTACGACCAGGTGGACGATGTGTTATTGATGGGAGTGAAAGTCTGAAATTACTAATATGTTTTATTGACAGTAAGAACAATTTCGCCGGTACTTGCAACATTGCTGGAATTCAGTGCCCTGTCCTTCATATAAAAATCATAACTTATAGTATCAGCCGGAAGGAAAGTGTAAATAAAAGTAACTGAAATTGTTCCCTTGAGGATCTTATCCCTCCCGAGTCTTTCCATATATGGGATCCTATAGGAAGCTGGTTTTATATCAGGGATCATTTCTCCATTTACCTTTTTGTAAAGCGTAAGGAACAAATTGGTTGAATCAAGCTGCCCGTTTACGGGTGCCTCAAGACCAACATCACCATCTCCATCTTCAAAGTGAAATCTTAGTCTGCCTCCTTTCGAGTGATTACCAAGAATATCAAGTGTGTCAAATACGGAGAAGTTAGTGTACTCCACATGAGGCTCGGGAGCCATTGTTTGTAATTTCTTACAGGAATTCAATAAGAAAATACATGCAAAAATCAGGAACAGATAACTAACTTTTTTCATGGTTTTAATTCAAATATATTTTACAAACAAAAACCACACCAAATGTGATCATTTTTTTCTAAAAAATATCCTGATAGGTACACCTGTGAAATCAAATCTTTCTCTCATCCTGTTTTCAAGATACCTTTTATATGGATCTTTAACATACTGGGGAAGATTACAGAAAAATGCAAATGCAGGTGTATAAATAGGCAACTGGGTCACATACTTGATCTTTACATATTTTCCTTTCAGGGCTGGAGGAGGGTTATCCTTGATCACCTGCAACATCACTTCATTCAGCTCCGAGGTGCTGATCTTCCTGTTTCTGTTCTGATTTACCTGCTCAACCAGTTCAAGTACCTTATGTATACGCTGTTTGTTTATTGCTGAAATAAAAAGGATCGGATAATCGGTAAACGGGGCTGTCTTTTCTTTAATGTCATTTTCGAACCGGAGGGTGGTGCTATTGTCTTTCTCAATCAGATCCCATTTATTTACAAGCACTATCATGCCTTTATTATTCTTCTGGATCAGCGACATGATATTAAGATCCTGCGACTCTATGCCTCTTGTAGCGTCAATGAGAAGAAGACAGATATCAGAATTTTCAATAGTTTTAACTGCCCTCATCACAGAATAAAACTCTATATCCTCACTCACTTTTCCTTTCTTTCGCAACCCTGCAGTATCAACAAGCAGGAAGTCGTGCTGAAATTTATTGTAGCGGGTATATATTGAATCACGTGTGGTGCCGGCAACAGGTGTCACTATGTTTCTTTCTTCACCAAGAAGTGAATTTATCAGTGATGATTTTCCGACATTTGGTCGACCCACTATTGCAATTCTGGGAAGCTCAGGCATTTGTGCTACTTCTTCAGCAGGTAATCTTTTCACCACTTCATCGAGAAGTTCTCCTGTGCCACTGCCATTCATAGAGCTTAGGGGGAAATATTCGCCCAGTCCGAGATTATAAAATTCGGTTGCTTCAAGAAGCCTTTCCCCGTTATCTACTTTATTTACAACTACCAGTATCGGCTTTTTTGTTCTCCTGAGGAGTGATGCTACAGAGCTGTCAAGTTCATGTATACCGCAGGTTACATCAACCATAAATAGAATCAGATCCGACTCCTCTATTGCAAGTAAAACCTGTTTATTTATTTCTTCTTCGAAAATATCGTCGGAATTCTGAACATATCCACCGGTGTCAATAACTGAAAAATCTATTCCATTCCAGTGCGACATTCCATAGTTGCGATCACGGGTAACACCGCTCACTTCATCAACTATTGCTTCCTTTGATTCGGTAAGCCTGTTGAAAAGCGTCGATTTCCCAACATTTGGTCTTCCTACTATTGCAACTATTCTACTCATAAAATATTTTATATTGTTTACTGTTGATAACCAAATCTTTTAAGTATCAGTGGTTTATCTCTCCAGTCTTTTGTTACTTTTACATACAGCTCCAGGAATACTTTCTTCCTGAAAAAATCTTCCATATCCCTTCTGGCATCCGTTCCGACTCTTTTTAGCATAGATCCCTTATGTCCGATAATAATGCCTTTCTGGCTGTCTCGCGTGACATGAATAAGAGCCCTTATCTTAATAATATCCTTTTCATCCTTGAAGCTTTCTATTTCAACTTCCACAGAGTATGGAATTTCTTTTTTGTAGTTAACCAGGATCTTTTCGCGGATTATTTCAGATGCAAAAAAGCGTTCATATTTGTCAGTTAACTGATCTTTTGGAAAGAACGGCGGGTTCTCAGGCAGTTTAGCCAGGATCTGATTCAGAAGCGAATCGAGGTTGAACTTTTTAAGAGCAGAAACAGGAATTACGGGTGAATCAGGAAAGGCACTATGCCACGCTTCAACAACCTGCTCAAGATGTTCCTGAGTACTGAGGTCCACTTTATTAACAGCAATAATAACCGGGATGCCTGATTCTTTTATTTTATCGATATATTCTCCTTCGCTGGCCATCCGTTCGTTCACATCAGTAACATAAAGAATCATATCAGCATCGGATAATGCTGAATTGACAAAGCCCATCATGTTTTCCTGAAGCTTATACTGAGGCCTTAGTATACCTGGGGTATCAGAATATACGATCTGGAAATCCTCCCCATTCACGATACCCATTATCCTGTGACGTGTGGTCTGCGCTTTCGCTGTAATAATTGAAAGCTTTTCGCCAACGAGAGCATTCATTATTGTCGACTTTCCGACATTGGGATTTCCAAGGATGTTTACAAAACCTGATCTGTGATTCATTCTTTATTATTAAAAGATTCCCCTCTTGAGCATGCTTATTTCCTTGTCATTAAGGAAACGCCATTTACCACGTTGTACATTTTTCTTTGTCAGCCCGGCGAAATAGACACGGTCGAGTTTCTTAACTTTATAGCCAAGCGACTCGAACATACGCCTGATCACTCTGTTCTGCCCCGAGTGAAGCTCAATACCGATCTGACTCTTGTCGTCAGGATCAGCATAGGATACGGCATCTGCAATAATTGTCATGCCATCGAGCTCAACACCTTCTGTGAGTCTAAAGAGATCGTTTTTTGTAACAGGATTGTCGAGGAACACATGGTAAATTTTTTTCCTCTTATATTTCGGGTGAGTAAGCTTTCCTGCCAGGTCGCCATCGTTTGTCAGCAATAATACACCTGTTGTCGCTTTATCCAGACGTCCGACAGGGTAAACACGTTCACGGCAGTCGTCTCCAATTAGTTCGAGTACCGTATGTTCTGCATGCGGATCTTCAACTGTAGTTACATAGTCTTTCGGTTTATTCATTAAGATATAAACCTTCTTTTCGGCAAAAAGCTTTTTATTTTTAAACCTCACATCATCATCATAGCTGACTTTTGTTCCCATATCAGTTACAATCTTGCCGTTTATAGATATCAGACCGTTCTTTATATGTTCGTCAGCATCGCGTCTTGAACATACGCCACTATTGGCAATAAATCTGTTCAGCCTGAGCAAAGTGATTATTTCTTTATTACCTTTTGAACCAGATTCTTCTGGTGTGTGTGTTCGTTTTCCTGCAGGTTTTGGTTTCCTTGCACTCGCTTCAGGTTTCCTTGCAGTTCTTCCTGTAGCTTTTCTGTTCTCCATATCAAATAATTATCAGGGTGCAAAGTTACACTTATTTGGCGATAAACGGTTTGATGTTTTTTTTGCACCTTTGCATCTAAGAAAAACCTTATCGATATGGCACTAATAAAATCAATATCAGGCATTCGCGGAACTATAGGTGGCAAGCCGGGGGAGAGTCTCTCTCCTGTTGACATTGTTAAATTTGCGGCAGCTTATGGAACATGGGTTCAGCAACGACATATGAAAAGCGGTTTGAAAGTAGTGGTAGGACGCGATGCCCGCAAATCGGGAGCCATGGTAAATAATCTGGTTATTACAACATTGCGGAGTCTTGGCATAAATGTCACCGATCTTGGGCTGGCAACAACGCCTACTGTTGAGCTTGCAGTAACAGGATTGAAAGCAGATGGCGGCATAATAATAACAGCAAGCCATAACCCTTCTGAATGGAATGCTCTAAAGCTTCTAAATGAAAAAGGTGAATTTCTTTCTTCTGACGATGGAATGAAGGTGCTTGAAATAGCAGCGAATGAAGATTTTAATTTTCTATCAACCGAACTTACAGGAAATCTTGTTACCGACAATACCTGGACTAAAAAGCATATTGACCTTGTTCTTGGATTAAAACTTGTTGATATAAAAGCGATTAATGCTGCAGATTTTTGTGTTGCAATTGATTGTGTCAACTCAGTAGGCGGAATAATTGTACCAATGTTGCTCAAATCGCTTGGTGTCAGTAAAATTGCAGAGCTTAATACTATCCCTGATGGTAATTTTGCACATAATCCGGAACCAATACCCGAAAACCTTAAAGAGATCTCTGAATTTGTTGTAAAAAGCGGTGCTGATTTAGGATTTGTTGTAGATCCTGATGTTGATCGGCTTGCAATAATTTGTGAGGATGGTTCTATGTTTGGAGAAGAGTATACACTTGTTTCGGTTTCAGACTATGTTCTTAAGAATACACCGGGAAATACTGTTTCTAATCTTTCTTCAACAAAAGCGCTCAGAGATATTACTACAGGTTATGGATGTAAACACTATTCTGCCTCTGTTGGCGAGGTTAATGTTGTTGACGAGATGAAAAAAAGAAACGCTGTAATAGGGGGGGAAGGCAATGGCGGTGTAATATATCCTGAGATTCATTATGGAAGAGATGCTATTGCGGGTATCGCTTTGTTTCTCTCACATCTGGCGTTGAGCAAATTGAAAACTACAGCTCTTCGGAAGATTTATCCTCAATATGTTATTGCAAAGAAAAAGCTGGTTCTTGATCCGGAAACAAAATTCAGCCAGATCATCGAAAAGGTTAAGTCGCACTTCAAGGGAAACCTTACTGATGAGAGGGATGGTTTGTGGATTGAACACAAGAACGGATGGGTTCAGATAAGGAAATCTAATACTGAACAGATAATGCGGATTTATGCAGAAGGAAGAACAAGTGAGGAAGCTGAAGAACTTGCAGGAGCAGTTATAGCAATTGTTAAAAAATCGTAAATTCCTGTTATTTATTTATATGTGCGGAATAAATCCGTTATTAGCGATGTCTTAATGTCATAAACCTTAAAGATATTCTTGTTAAAAATTGTTAACGACTGAAAAGGATATGCCCTTTTTAATACTTTTGGATTGATTTTTTTGAACCGGCTAATTATATAAATTAATAATGAAAAGAACACTAATTATCACGAGCCTGATTGTTGCAGTTGCAATCATAATTCTGATTGTAATAAGCAAGGTGACCTCGAAGAAGGATGTGGCAAGTTTATATGCTGAATCTACTAAAGGTCAGTTTGATATAGTTGTAACTACTACAGGTGAGCTGCAGGCCAAAAAATCGACCGATATAACAGGCCCTGAATTTTCACAGGCAAGGAATATCAGGGCAATGGACATTAAAATAACCGATATGGTACCGGAGGGAACCGAAGTAAAAGCCGGTGACTATGTTGCTACTCTCGACAGGACTTCATTTGATAATAGTCTTAAGGATGAGCTTGAAAGGCTGACTACCTATGAGACTAATCTCGAAATGAAAATTCTAGATACAGCTGTTACCCTGAGCAACCTGAGGGATAATATTAAGAATCTGAGATTTTCTGTGGAAGAAGCAGCTATAACCCTTCAACAATCTAAATACGAACCCCCCACTACGATCCGTCAGGCAGAAATATTACTCGATAAAGCCAACAGGTCTCTCGACCAGTCGATAAGAGGCTATTCTCTCAGAGTTGAGCAGGCTAAATCAGATATGAGGACAGCAAAAACAAATCTTACCGAGCAAAAAGTAAGGGTAAGTGATCTTCAGACAGTCTTATCGAAATTTGTTGTGACTGCCCCATCATCAGGGATGATCATTTATAAACGTGACAGAACGGGAGCAAAGAGGAAAGTTGGCTCATCTATCAGTCCATGGGATAATGTTGTAGCTACCCTTCCCGACATGAGCTCCATGATGTCAAAAACATATGTTAATGAGATTGATGTGAGCAAAGTTAAAACAGGGCAGCATGTGGAAATCGTAGTAGATGCTTTTCCTGAAAAATCATATACCGGTACCGTAACAAGTGTAGCTAATATTGGGGAACAACTTCCAAATGCTGATGCCAAGGTTTTTGAAGTGCTGATTGAAGTGGATGGTTCTGACCCGATCCTTCGTCCTTCAATGACTACCGGGAATAAGATTATTACAAAAACGATAAGTGATGTTATTTATATCCCTCTTGAAAGTGTGCAGGCCGGACCAGATAGTATTCCATTCGTTTATATGAAGAACAAGACAAGGCAGGTAGTTGTACTTGGAGAATCAAATGAGAATAATGTGGTGGTAGAAAAAGGACTGGATGCAGGAGTACAAATTCATCTTAGTACACCCGTGGATGCTGAGGATTACAAACTTGTCGGAAAGGAACTCATAAGTGTTATAAGAGAGAAGGAAGCTGTGAAAAAAGCTGAAGAATTGAAGCAGAAAGCTGAAGCTTTGAAAGCAAGAGATTCTGAAAATCAGATGGGACAAGGGGGTGGAATGAGACCCGGAATGAACATAACGCCTGAGATGAGGGCACGGTTTCAGAACATGAGAGGCGGCCAGCAGGGAGCAGCTCAGGGTGGTGAACAAGGCGGAACAAGAGATACCTCCGCAAGAGCAAGAAACAGACAGTTAAACAGAACGAGACCAGCCCAGGAAGGTCAGACGCCTCCAGCGGCAGAAACTCAGAAATAATTACTTATACAGGATCCACAAATGTTCAAATTTATACTAAGGTATGCCCACGACATTGAAATTGCTGTCGAATCTATTGTATCGAATAAGCTGAAATCAATGCTTACCGCTCTTGGAATAATATTCGGAGTGGCAGCTGTAATTGCAATGCTCGCGATAGGCAAAGGTGCCAAACAGGAAATCATGGAGCAGATGAAGATGGTTGGTGTAAACAACATAATCGTCAATCCGGTTATTCCCGACAAAGCTTCCTCAACCACTGAAGGTGAAAAACAACAGAAGAAATTCTCAAGAGGTTTGAATCTTCTCGACGTTGAAGCGATAAAAGAAACATTGCCGTCAGTTAAAAGAATCAGCCCTGAGATCTCGTTCAATTCTACCGCAATGCTTAATGGCGTAAAATATACTGCTAAGCTCGTAGGTGTGTCAAATGACTATTTTTATCTTTATAACCTTCCACTCGTGGGAGGAGCATTCTTTAACTCTTTTCAGGAGGAAAACGGGATACAGGTTTGCATAATCGGAGCAAATATCCGCGCTAAGTTCTTCAGCAAAATTGACCCGCTAGGCCAGTATATCAAATTCAACGGGATCTGGCTTAAAGTAATCGGGGTTCTTCAGAAGACCAATGTAAGTCTTACAGGTTTTGAAGAGAAAGGTGTGAATGTTTACAACGACAATATTTATATCCCAATCCAGACGATGTTGTTAAGATATCAGAACAGGGCTCTTTTAAACACCAAGCTCGTTTCTGAAGCAACATCAATGCAGTTCTTTGGTGGAGGTGGTGGAGGTATGTCAAGAGTTGTTGTTAGCGGCTCAGATGCTTCCAGTGATACAGAAACAAACTATAACCAGCTCGACAGGATTGTAGTTCAGGTAAGCGAAACAGAACAATTACAGCCTACTACAGAAATTCTCAGCCGTATGCTTACCAGAAGACATACCGGTGTAAAGGATTTCGAGATAACAGTTCCCGAATTATTACTCAAGCAACAGCAGAGAACAAAGGACATCTTTAATGTCGTTCTTGGCGCAATTGCCAGCATATCATTGATTGTGGGCGGTATCGGGATCATGAATATAATGTTCGCCTCTGTTATGGAAAGAATAAAGGAGATTGGTACAAGAATGGCTATCGGAGCAAAGAAAATGGATATTGTTGTACAGTTTCTCTCGGAAGCTGTACTCATAAGTGTATCAGGAGGGTTTATTGGGGTGTTTTTTGGGGTCATTATGGCCAAACTAATAGAACAGATCGCGGGAATTATGACAATAGTTTCATTCTTCTCGGTTTTTATAGCCTTCGGTGTCTCAGCTGCTGTTGGTGTTATATTTGGATATTCACCCGCCAAAAGAGCTTCGGAAAAAGATCCGATCGAATCATTGCGACATGAATAAAATTTTAAAGATGAAGAAATTACTTTTGCTATGTATGATAGCAGCGCTTATGTTTTCAACAAAGAAAACTGATGCCCAGGAGATCAAAAAACTTTCTTTCGATGAAGTTATCAAACTCTCTGAAGAACAGTCGCCAAACGCATTGATCGCTAAGCACCGTTTTCGTGCAAGCTACTGGACCTACAGGACTTTCGTTGCGCAATACAGACCTTCCCTTGTATTAACAGGTACAACTCCTGATTATAATAACACTTATGATAAAGTCTGGAATTCAAATAACAACAGCTACGACTACTTTGCAACGAACACCCTCAGTAATCTCGGATCATTGTCTCTTGCTCAGAACATAGGCCTTACAGGAGGTACTATATCTCTTAATTCGGATCTTACAATTTTCCGCGACTATGAAAACACTTTGAATCCAAAGCAGTATATCACAACACCTCTTAGCGTAGGATTAACTCAGCCGCTGTTCCGTTATAATCCTCTTAAATGGCAGAAAAAAACCGAGCCACTTAAATATCAGGCTGCCAGAAAAACTTTCATGTTAAATCTGGAACTGGTACATATGCAGGCTGTAATGAATTTCTTCTCCCTGGCTCAGGCTCAGATCAATAAACAGATTTCAGAAATGAATTATTCCAATGCTGACACCCTGTACCGTATAGCAAAGGGCAGATATCAGCTGGGTACGATTGCTGAAGATGAGTTGTTACAGATGCAATTGTCATGGTTAAATTCCGAGACTGCAAGAAAACAGTCTGATATGAATTTGCGCGACAGGGAAATCAGACTCAGATCATTTCTCGGATTTAACGATAATGTAAGGCTCGAACTTGTTATTCCTACAGATATTCCTTCGCTACAGGTAAGCACCCAGGAGGTTTTTGAACTCGCAATGGCAAATAACCCCGAAATGATTAATCAACAGCTGACCATACTCACCGCTCAGAGTAACGTTGCACAGGCGAAAGCAGAAAGAGGTCTTAATGCGAATCTCGTTGCCTCATATGGCTTACGCGATAGGGATCCCGTATTTGAGATGGCTTACCAGTCGCCCAACAGACAACAGAGGGTACGCATTGGTTTTACATTGCCGATTCTTGACTGGGGACTGGGGAAAGGGAGATATAAACTAGCACAATCGAGTCTCGAGCTCGCACAGGTTCAGTCAAAACAGGCAATTGTTGACTTCCAGCAAAACCTTTATCTTGATGTGGAGCAATTCAATCTGCAGAAAAATCAGGTCGAGATTGCTGCAAAATCAGATACTGTTGCTATGAAAAGATACGAGGTTACCAAACAACGTTTCCTCATTGGCAAAATTGCAGTACTTGACCTTAATGATGCAGATACAAGAAAAGATCAGAACAAAAGGGCTTATCTGCAATCACTGCAGGATTACTGGAACTATTTTTACAATATACGTTCACTCACTCTATTCGACTTTATCTTAAACAAGCCTATAGAGACTGATTACGAGAAATTACTTGAATAAGAATAAATCTATCTCCTCCGTAGTTTTGCATTCTTCCTTTGGTATTCACCCCTAAATCCCCCAGGGGGGACTTTGAGTTTTGTTATGCAATTAAATTTGAATTTTTCCTTGATAATGATGGATGAAAACAAATGTAAATCTTATTGATGAACCTTAAGTCCCCCTTGGGGGATTTAGGGGTATCTTTAATATCTTATTAATTTGAGTGTTTTTCTAAAATTTTAATATCTTTGCGCCTCAATCGTAGAAGAATAAAGAAAAACTCATATATAATTTCAAAAGACTAGAGAGATGCAGAATAAAGCAGCTATTATCGTTCTGGCAATTGCATTAGGGTTGGTATCTATTTACCAGCTATCATTCACCGGTGCAACCTATATGGTTAAAAAGGAAGCCAGGGCATATGCAAAAGGAGACCTTGTAAAGGAGACTCAGTACCTCGATTCGATTTCCACATTACCAAAGGATAAATGGAGCTTTTTAGGTAACACATTCAAAGATTGCCAGAGAAGAGAGCTTAATCTTGGTCTTGACCTAAAAGGTGGAATGAACGTAATCCTTGAAGTATCCGTTGAAGATATCTTAAAAGCGCTATCCAACTTTAATCCTGATAAGACATTTATGGCAGCGCTTGCCAGGGCAAAAGAACTTCAGAAAAACAGTCAGTCTGATTATCTTACACTTTTTGGAAGAGCTTTCCAGGAAATTGACCCAAATGCAAAGCTGGCCTCAATATTCGGTACAGTTGAGCTTAAGGAAAAGATAAATTTTAATTCATCAAATGATGATGTACTCAAAGTGCTCAATACCGAGGTTGACGGTGCCATTACAAATGCATTCAATATCTTACGCACGAGGATCGACCGTTTTGGCGTTGTTCAGCCTGATATCACACAGATGGCCACCAAAGGAAGGATACTTATCAACCTACCTGGCCAGACTAACCCAAAACGAGTAAGAGAGCTTCTCCAGGGATCAGCCAATCTCGAATTCTGGGAGACATATGAAAACAGTGAGATCTTACCTTACCTGTCGCAGGCTAATAATATCCTGAAAGAAATGCAGGTTAGCAGTGAAAGTACTGCCAACATCACAGCAGATACTAAAAAAGCTGCTGCAGACACAACAAAAAGTGAGCAGTCACTTCTTGATCTTATAAATAAAGATACATCCAAAACAACTTCAACAACTGCTAATACACGTGAAGGATTCACACAACAGAATCCATTGTTCGGCATACTTATACCCCGTGTAACATCTGAAGGACAGCCATTGCCATCAAGCATGATCGGTCTTGCAAGTTCAAAAGATACGGCAAGAATCGATGCTTATTTGAAAATGAACAATATAAAATCATTGTTCCCACGTGATCTTAAAATGTTGTGGAGTCAGAATGCTTATAAACAGGATCCTACAAAATCGATGTATGAGCTTCATGCTATTAAGATTACTACCCGCGACGGCAGACCACCACTCGGTGGAGGAGTCATTACCTCTGCAAGAACTTCAACAGGTGTCAATGGTGACGTGAAGGTCGATATGTCAATGAATTCGGAAGGTTCAAAAATATGGGCAAGGATGACACGTGAGAATATCGGTCGCTGTATTGCAGTAGTACTCGACGGTTATGTTCGTTCTTATCCCAGAGTTCAGAATGAAATTACACAGGGCAGTACTGAGATTACAGGCGATTTTACAATAGAAGAAGCTGATGACCTTTCGAACATCTTAAAATCCGGAAAACTCCCGGCACCCACACATATCATCTCTGATACAATAGTAGGACCGACCCTTGGTGCGGAAGCAATCAATTCAGGTTTTATTTCCTTTATCATAGCTTTCGTTCTTGTTCTTGCTTTTATGGTCTTCTATTACAGCAAGAGCGCCGGTACTATAGCTAATATCGCTCTTATTGCCAACGTTTTCCTGCTCTTCGGAGTGCTTGCTTCCCTAAACGCTGTTCTGACATTACCGGGTATAGCTGGTATGGTGCTCACAATGGGGATGGCAGTCGATGCGAACGTTCTTATCTATGAGCGTATCAGAGAAGAACTCAGAGCAGGCAAAGGTTTGAAACTTGCAATTCACGACGGTTATAAACATGCCTATTCGGCCATTATCGACTCTAACGTTACAACATTACTTACCGGTATAGTTCTTTATGTATTTGGAACCGGACCAATAAAAGGATTTGCTACCACACTTGTGATTGGTATCCTTACTTCATTGTTCACAGCTATATTCATAACCAGAATCATTTATGATACCCTGCTGAAGAAGGACAAAAAACTAACATTCTCCATTAAGATAACTGCTGATGTATTCAAACATACCAAGATAGATTTTATTGGTATGAGAAAATACTTCTATATTTTATCAGGAGTCATACTCCTTGCAGGTGTAGTTTCACTTTTTGTAAGAGGTCTTAATCCAGGAATCGATTTTAAAGGTGGTCGTTCATACGTGATACAATTTGATAAACCGGTTAGAACTGAAGATGTAGCTGCAAAACTTAATGTCGCATTTGGTGAACTTCCCCAGGTTGTAACTTATGGAAATGATAATCAGGTTAAAATTACTACTAAGTACAGGATAGATGAGACCGGAGTTGATGATGAAGTAGACACTAAACTTTATGAAGGTCTTAAAGACTTTTTGGGTGCAAATGTTACAAAGGAAGAATTTCTGAGCAACAACAGAAGAAGTTCTGAAACAGTTGGTCCAGTAGTCGCTGCTGACATTAAGATTAACGCTTTCTACGCAGTAGGATTAGCCCTGGTTTTAATATTCCTGTATATATTTTTGAGATTCCGTTACTGGCAGTATGGATTCGGAGCCGTTATGTCACTGGCTCACGATACATTGCTTGTTATTGGAGTGTTTTCAATATTCTGGGGTATAATGCCATTCTCTATGGAAATTGACCAGGCATTTATAGCGGCAATCCTTACTGTTATCGGATTCTCCGTTAACGACACGGTTATTGTCTTCGACAGATTACGTGAATACATTCCCTTGTACCGGAAGCGTCCGTTGAAGGAAGTTCTCAATATGGCTATAAATTCGACTCTTTCCAGAACCATAAATACGACTCTTACAGTTATCCTTACCATTGTGGCAATGTTCATCTTTGGTGGCGCTGTAATCCGCGGATTTATGTTTGCCCTTCTGGTAGGTATTGGTACAGGTGTTTATTCATCGGTATTCGTAGCAACATCATTAATGTACGATACTACAAAGAATAAAGGCATTCAAGCAGCCGAAGAAGTAAAAGAAGCCAAAGTAAAAATTAAAGCATAGATTCTAAGTATCTGATAATACAGATTAGGATAAATATCCCCTCCTTTTTTGAAGGAGGGGTGGCCAATTAAAAACCAGCAAATTGTGGTCATTAATAAACCACCCCGTCATGACTTTTATTTATTTAAATCTGTTTAGAACCGCAGATAATATGCATATTATAAAAATTTGACTGTCCTAAGGGTCATGCCACCCCTCCTTGAAAAGTAGGGGAAATTTCACCGCCCATTCAATTCTTATTCCCTTAATTTGACGGCTATGCTGCCTAAATTCTTTTACTCTTTTTATTTACTTCACAAAAATCTTTATTATCCGCTAAGCGAAGTTTTCAAACTTCGCTTTCGTTAATTATAATTTTAATTGGTGAAGTCTGAAGACTTCGCCAAGCTTCATATGCGCGACTTTGTGAATAGGGGATAATTCACTTCCTAAAATCTAACTATCCCATTAAGTTGAGGGCTATACCCCAACCTCAAATTTATCACAGAGAGAGGTTGTGAGTTTGGTGAAACATTTAACTTTATTTGAGGTTTTATTATTTACAATTATCATCAAACTTTTTCTAACTTTGTCAATTCAACTGGGAAAAACACTTATTAATAATTGTTATGAGCGGACCGGAAATATTTGTAATCATTATTGTTGCCCTTTTACTTTTTGGCGCTGAGAAATTGCCCGACATCGCAAAAACTGTCGGGAAAGGAATGCGCGATTTCAGAAAGGCAACTGATGAGATAAGGAGGGAGATTGAGACAAGCACGAGTGATTTTCGCAAGGATATTGCTGATGTCTCTGATTCAATAAAAACCGACATTACTACATTTTCTGAAAAGATCACAAAAGATGCTAACGATTTATCACAATCTATTCATAATGACATGAATGATGTGACATCAGAAGTAAGGAAAAACATGAATGAGATGGCAACGACAGTTAATAATGCCGGAGAAGAAACAAAAGAGAGTGTTGGAAATAGTGCTGAAGAACCGGAAGTAAAGAAAGAAAATGTTTCAAACGAATTCTATAAGGAAGTAAGTGAATAAAATTTTCGCATTGTTTATAATGCGAATTCAAAGAAACATCTCCCTCAGGAAATGATCAGTACATCGGGAATTACCAAAGCTTACGGAAACCTTAAAGTACTTAAGGGCATTGATATCAGGATTCCCGATAAAGAAGTAGTATGTATTGTCGGTGCAAGCGGAGCTGGGAAAACAACGCTGTTACAGATAATCGGAACACTTGACCGGCCTGATAGCGGAACGGTTTTTTACAACGACTCAGATATAAGCCGCTTAAGGGGGAGATCTCTCGCTTCTTTCAGGAACAGTAATATCGGATTTGTCTTTCAGTTCCACCAGCTCCTTCCGGAATTCACTGCACTCGAAAACGTATGCATCCCTGCCTATATTGCCGGTAAGAACAAGGCAGAAGCCGAAGCAAGGGCAACAGAACTTCTCGGATTCCTTAGCCTTTCAGACCGTCTCGACCATAAACCGTCAGAATTAAGCGGGGGAGAACAACAACGTGTTGCTGTTGCACGCGCCCTGGTAAACAACCCCTCAGTAATATTAGCCGATGAGCCTTCAGGTAACCTCGACACTGAAAATAAAAATGAACTGCACAAACTTTTCTTTAAGCTGAGAGATACATTTGGCCAGACAATTATTATTGTTACTCACGATCGTCAGCTGGCCTCTATGTCTGACAGAGTTCTTCAGATAAAAGACGGACTTATTGTAAATGAGTCTTAGCGGATTTCGGCACAAGTGCTGCCGCAGTCCAGTCGGAGCTCCTTGGATTCATTTAGTCCGCATTTATTCATTCATATTTCCTTAACTTTGTGATAGACAGAATGTGGATATGAAGCTAAAAAAGGAAGAGCTGAAAGAGTTTTTGGATGAGAAGGTTGAAAAGTATAACCGGCTTGACTTTATTGAACATGATCCCATTAGTATCCCGCATCGTTTTACAGGTAAAGAAGATATAGAGATATCTGGCTTTTTAACAGCAACTATCGCCTGGGGCAATCGAACGATGATCCTTAGAAATGCAAATCGGATGATGGATTATATGGATGATTCACCAAAAGATTTTATTTTGAACCACAGTGATAATGATCTGGAAAGAATTTCAACGGTCATACACAGGACATTTAATGCTGCAGATTTTATCTACTTCATTAAAGCACTTAAAAATATCTATCAGACTCATAACGGATTGGAAGCTATATTTAATCAGTATCGGACACCGGATTCTTTACAGCCGGCTATTCATCAGTTCAGGAACAAGTTCTTTGAACTGCCGCATGACAAACGGACTATGAAGCATATTTCAGATCCATTCAAGGGATCAGCGGCAAAAAAAATTAATATGTATCTCAGGTGGATGATAAGGAAAGATGATAAAGGTGTTGATTTCGGTGTTTGGAAGTCTATTTCACCTTCAATCTTATCATGCCCGCTTGATGTTCATTCAGGAAATATTGCAAGAAAACTTGGTTTATTGAAACATAAACAGAATGACGCAAGAGCTGTTACTGAATTAGATACAGTTTTAAGAAGCTTTGATGACAAGGATCCAGTGAAGTACGATTTTGCACTGTTCGGGCTAGGTGCTATCGACAAATCTATTTAAAACATTGAAAAACCAGTCCTAAAAGCTGTATTTCACCCTTAAAAAGCCAAGATTAATTCTTTGTCTTTGACCGCTCATCTGGCTGTCGAAGTGCTGCCATATTAATGAAAAGTCGACATTTTCAGCGAGTGAAAAATCAAGGGAGGGACCCGCAAAATAGCCATTGAGGTCAGGGAACCACATAACTGACATGCCCAGGTTAAATAAAGGATTTACCGCCCATACAAACTGCCAGAAAGCTGTAAATTTTGAAAAAGCCAGGTCTTTTGCTGACAGGCTTCCATAGTAAAATGAACTAAAATCACTTAGTTTTAATGGATTGTTACAATACATTAGCTGTAGTTGCGCTGTCGAATTTTTCTTAAATGTTTTATCAAAGGATACTGTAAACAAGCCACGACCGGTAGAATCTGCGAAATATTTAACCGGCTGAAACCACGATGTCTCCCCACGAAATGATATTGAACCTAATGAACCCGACCAGCCTGTTCCGGCAACGAAGTCTTTGTTATCCACATATCCTGCAAGAAGTTGGATGTCATATCCCCATTTATTGAATTTGAAGAGTCCGCCAACAGTAATCTGATTATCACTATTAGCCTTAATTGCGAAATCAAAAGTCGAAGAAGGGGAAAGATAGTACTGAATCCGAACAGCATCACTTCCCGGCTTTTCAATATAATCAATATCAAAAAAGGAATAGGAGTTAAAAATATCATTTGGATTCCAGACAAATGTCTGACCCCAGTTTATTCGCTGACGGCCTATACTTACCTGAAACCTGGAATAATTAAAGTCAATCCAGAAACGGTCAATTGTTGTATTGAGAAGGAATGATTGCTTATTCAATATATTCCATGACATATCCATCCAGCCCTGATCTTTTCCAATTAACTCTGCATATTGATTATTTAATCTTACCTGATCGCCGGTAAACATTCTGTTTCTGAATTCTGCTGAAACGCTGATATGATCATTGAGGTACCCCTTTAGATTAATTCTGTTATGCAGAAGATTATCATTTATAAATTGACCATTCAATGAGTCAAACATAACAGTTTGAAGTGTACTGACATAACCCTTGATTGTGAAAGCTTTTTTTCCTTCCTGTGAAAAAACCGATACACCGGATACTACAAAAAGAAAAACTATTATGAATACTGATTTCATTTCTTATATACGTAATACAGGTTATTCATGTCTGTCGTCAGAAATAACTTTCCCGTCTTCAAGGGTGATGACTCTGCGTGCCATTTTTACCACTCGCGCATCATGAGTTGAAAAAATAAATGTTATTTTTTCTTCATGATTCAGCTTTTCCATAATTTCTAATAGTGTTGCAGCGGATTTTGAATCGAGGTTTGCAGTAGGTTCGTCGGCCAGCACAAACTTTGGCCGTGTAGCCAATGCTCTTGCAACTGCAATCCTTTGTTGCTGTCCACCCGACAGTTTTGAAGGACGACTGTTCATCCTGTCGTATAATCCGACAGCCTTTAATAATTCGAATGTTCTTTCATCCTTCTTTTTACGGGTCCAATTCTGAAGCGACATAATAAACTCAACGTTTTCTTTCGCAGTAAGTACAGGAATAAGATTGTATGCCTGGAATACAAATCCTATATTTCGCATCCTGAAATCAATAAGATCAGATGATTTAAGTGTCGCCAGATCTGTACCGTCAATAATTATTCCTCCGGAAGTTGGCTTGTCAAGTCCTCCTATCAGGTTCAGAAGTGTGGTTTTTCCAGATCCTGATGGTCCGACAATAGCTGCAAATTCAGCTTCACGGAAATCGAGCGTTACGTTGTTGACTGCCTGGACATGGATTTCCGATTCATCGTAGATCTTATTGACATTTTTTAGTTCAAGAACATTCATGATTTAGAATTTAGTAGTTTGATCTCATTCGGTTCTTATTGCTTCTGCAGGATCGAGCTTAAGCGCTTTCCTGGCAGGATATATGGAGGAAAGTATACCTGTAAAGATTATCAAAACAACAACTTCTGCGAAGAATAGAGGTTCAATTTCGGGATATATGTGCGCTGAGTATCCCAGTGCCTCAAATCCTTCTGAATATTGCGAAAAATTTATCCCGTTTTTGGCTGTTAATGAAATAACCAGCATACTTATCAATATTCCGATAATCCCACCGATAACTGACATAAATACTGATTCAAGCATAATCATCGAGAATACTTTCTTTTTATTCATTCCAATTGCAGTAAGCATTCCAAGTTCTTTTGTTCTTTCAAGTACAACCATAAGCATGGTATTCACTATCCCGAACGCAAGAGCTGCCAGAATGATAAGCATGAATATTGCATAATAAATCTGGGTCATCTCTGCAATCAATGCCAGGTCGGGTTGTATTTCTTTCCAGCTCAGAACTTCGAGGTCAGGCAACTTTTTTTTAAGCCCTAAGGAAATGGCATCTGTGTTATCAATATTATTGATTTTAACTATCATCTGATGAAAAGAGTTCTCTGGTATTCCTGACAACTTTCTCAGGTCATCGTTTTTTACGAACACAACATTCTTTTCATAAATGTTATTATAGATATCATACAAACCGTTCACTCTGAAAGTTGCTCCAACCTGGTTGTTATCTTTATCAAGAAAGGTGAGTATAAGTCTCGATCCTTCCCTGAATGTCCATGCCTTGTCCTTGATCAGCTGACCATACCTGGCAGATTCACTGGCAGAAAACATTGATTTTAATTTTTTAATAAACAGTTTTTCAGTACCAAACCTGTTGCCGGTCAGAACTGATAGCCTGTCTGTAATATACCGGGGAACGCCATTAGCATTGAGTTCAGTAAGCTTTGTACTATCGATCGAATATTGAATTATGTTCAGATCCTTTGCCAGATCCTGACCTATCAGGACCTGGTTGGGCATTGACCCGTTTTCAAAGTAGGTTCCTGTGCCCGGCATAACCTTCCTGAACATTGAAAAAACCTCCTTTTCCTGATCAGGGTTAATTCCGACAATCTTGACGCCTGTACTTTTCCGGGCTGTGTTAGCCATTCCGCTTAAAACAATTCTTTCGCACAGACCAGTAACATCAGGAGTATTTTTAATGACCGATTCAATCTTACGTGAGTTATTGATTATCAGCGCCGGATCATAATCAGTACGAAAACCCTTCGCAGATACCTGAATATAAGAAATTTCTTCATCAATTGCAGATCTCACCCTTTGGTTTACCATTCCCTCCATCATTGCAACGGAAAATACCCCTGCAAATACCCCTACAGTAATAGAAGATATTACCACGGTACTTCTTACCGGGTTTCTCCAAACATTTTTCCATGCAGTTTCCCAGATCATTTCTCTCTTTACTATGCTTTTAACGAACTTGCAGTATTTAGTTTTAGTATTTTATTTAAAGGGTAGATAATAGCTATCAGAATAATTATGGCGACAATAAAAGCCTGCCATAGAAAATATGTGTCCACCGGCATGAATTTCATAACAGGTTCCATTCCGTAATCTTCGTACATTTTGGCTGCAGCTCCAGTGATCCGGATAGGATGGTAATATCCGATTAAAATAGCAGGTAATGCGACAGCAATTCCGGTTATAATGCCCAAAAGTCCTATATAAATCATCTCGATCGAAATCACTGCGCCAAGCTTTGTTTTCTGCATCCCTATGGCAACAAGAACACCAAATTCACGCCTGCGTTCAGCAGTCATCATTAATACTGTGCCAAAAATGCCGAAAGCAATAACAAGATAAAGAATACCAATTATGATCATACCGCTTTTATTATCTGCATCCATCTGACTTAAAAGCAGCTGGTTCATTTCGCGCCAGCCAATTACCCGCAATGGAGGCTTTAACCTGGTTTCCAATCTTGAAATCATTGCGTCGATACTTCTGTTGCTATTCTTTCTTACGGAGATTGCAAGAGAAGTAATCATCCCGGGTGCATTGTAAAACTCCTGACAAACATCATAAGGCATATAAACTATCATATTGTCTATTTCAGGTGAAGGGAGTTTAACAATACCGCAAACCCTGAATTTTGCTGCAGCCGTGGTGGCATGATATCCCTGACTTATGAGTACCAGGGTATCGCCGGGATTCAACTTCAGATATTTTGACAGCCTGTCACCAATCATGACACCCTTCTCGCTTTCAGTGAGATAATCATTTTTGAAAGAAGCATACTTAACGAAAGGACCCATCATGATATCTGCATCCTTTTTTTTTATTCCCAGTTCTACTCTTAATGGTTCATCTCCCGGAAAAGATTTGTCTTTCAACTGGTCCAGCTCATTTTTTATTTTATCGGGAAGTACTGATTTTTTAATATTTGATATTGCTTCATCAGTTAAACGGTATTTGACAAGCTTAGCTTTCAAACCTGATAACAGGTTTTCTTTTTCAGGATCAATGCCCATAACAAGGACTCCTTTTGTTAATGACCCCACTGATGCAAGGGCGAAGGATTCAAGTCGCGGAACAACGGATTTTGCATTTTCATCACTTAAAACAGATTTTTCCAGAGCCGGAGAAAATTCAAATACATTATCAATAGTCTTGTTGTCCCAGAAATCTTCCTGCTGAATCTGAACATAGCCGGTGTATGATTCTATAATATTCCGGAACATATGATCATACGAACCCAGTTGCAGCGATCGCATTAACAGAGCAAAGAAAATGGCAAAAAAGACCGACGCTGCGGTTATTATTGTACGCCTTTTGTTTCTCCAGAGATTGCGCCATGCCATTACATAGTTCTTCATAATTCCGTTGGTTTGCCGTGGACTGAGGTAACTATCTTAAATTTTTCATGTTCTGTTGTGAGAAAAAGCTCTCCTTCAAAGGCGCATTAAATTTTACATCCTTTATAACCAGAACCGTTTTGTTACCGGGATCGTCAGTTGGAACTAGTTCAATCTTAGTTTGGATTACTCTTCCGTCCATGGTTCTGATGTCACTTCCTGTCTCTGTCCTTACAAGAACTCCATCCTCATCATAGAGTTCGGTTTTCATTACCAGGAAATCCTTTTTATCAACCCATCTTATCTGATGTCCCCAGACTACAACAGCATCCTTTTTTGGTACCATATTAATTTTGTAACAATCGCGTCCTGCAATTGTTTCCTCGCCTGTAATTTCATGAGTATAATCCTTTACAACAGATGATTCTTTAAGTATATCATCGTTGGTGTAATCCGACCCCATCCATCCCTGCGACATCATAGAAGGAGGAAGTTTTATAAGTCTGTTAATAGCAGGATTCCAATCCCACATCTCATTTAACCTCTTGAGAAAAGTCTGTCCTGCATCTTTTGCAGGAGCAGTAATTAATGTAAGGGAATAATCTTTTCCGAGCGACCAGCTTTTGAACTCAACTGTTCTCTGCCATGTTGGCCGGATGATGGTCATAGACATCGTTACAATGCTCGACTTTTCCCCGTTGAAATTTTCATCCGCCTTTCGAATGATGTCTTTAGCGGTAAGAGATTGTGAATTTATTACTAAACAATTAGAAAGTCCAATCACTAAAAATGTAATAATTGTTTTTGTTCTTTGCATAATGTGTTGGCTCATGATAATACAAATTTATCAATTACAATGAAGCAAACCTGATACTCTCTAGAACATATTATCCAGTCATAAGTTGAAAACCTAAGGCAATATTTAAATTTTGAAAACTTTTGAGACGTTCAAGTGTGTCTAATAATAATAGAGAATAATCCAGTAATCTGAAAGCGTGAATGCTGTAACTTTTTTTTGAAATTCTATAACGCTTTCCCTAACAAAAACATGTATCTTTAATGTATATTAAGATAATTTCTATTTAAGGCCAATTCAAATGAAAACAACAAGTTTGAAGAACCACACAAAAAAAGTCCTATTTGTTTTTGCATTGTTATTTATAATAATTTCTTTTAGCTCTTGTGGTAAAAAAGTAAAGTTTTTGAACTCTTCCGTTGTTCCTGCAGCGCAAGGTTATGTAAAAATAAAACAGGATAAAAACAAAAATAATGTTATAGACATCGAACTGACAAATCTGGCCGGACCTGAAAGACTTCAGCCCCCGAAGAATGTATATGTTGTATGGATGGAGACTGCTAACAATGCAAAAAACCTGGGTAAGATAAATAGCTCGTCTTCATTCTTATCCAAAAAATTAAAAGGTTCCTTTAAGACTATTTCCTCATTTAAACCGTCCAGGATCTTCATTACAGCCGAGGATGAGGCAAATATTCAGTATCCTGTCGGTCCCGTTGCATTGACAACAGATTCTTTTTAAAACCTCAAATCTACTTGAGTTACCGAAAATGAAAAATAAACCACAAGCTGTTGTTGTATTAGAATCAAAAACAACTCTACATATTAAGGGTTATAAAAAAATGGTAGGATTACTTATTGTTTAAATATCGAAATAAAAATGACCAAACATTTCAAAGGGGTGATTTCCGAAAAAACCATAAGAGTAGGAAAAATTTTAATACTAAATAAAATGAAAAATTTTAAAAATGTATCTTTAGGAGTAATTGTTTTGCTTTTAACATCCTGTGGTTCAGTTGCAAAATTTCCAACATCTGATGTAGCACCTGCATCGGTAATAACTGCAAAAAAGACACAAGACAAAAATAAAAATTATCTTATTGAAGTTACTGCAAAAAGTCTGGCAAGCGCCGACAGGCTTAATCCACCAAAAAACAACTATAGTGTTTGGATTGTAACAAGAGATAATGAGACAAAGAATATAGGGCAGCTTAATATTAAAAATGCACAAACGGCTACATTAAAAACTTCCACCCCTTTTGACGTAAAAGAAATTTTTATAACAGCCGAGGATCAGGGTAATAATTCGTACCCACAAGGTATCGAGATTTCCAGGACTACTTTTACCAAATAAAAAGTAATAACGGCACTTCCGGTTCTTTACAGGGAAGATTTTTAATAAGGCTAAAATATGGATATAAGTCAATTAGCAGGCAAGCCTGCTAGTAATGAGATACTTGTAAATATTCCCAAACTTATAACAAGCTATTTCTCTGAAATCCCTGACATAAATGTAAGAGAACAAAAAGTTATGTTTGGGACTTCCGGTCATAGGGGTTCATCATTTGATACTTCATTTAATGAATGGCATATTCTTGCTGTAACCCAGGCAATCTGTTTATACCGGATCCGGAATAAAATAGATGGCCCCTTGTTTCTTGGAAAGGACACACATGCTCTCTCAGAGCCTGCACTTGTAACAGCACTGGAAGTATTAGCCGGAAATAGTGTTCAGGTTATGCTGGCCGAAAATGATGAATATGTTCCTACTCCTGTCATTTCACATGCTATTTTAAGATATAATAGAGACAGAAAAACCGGGCTTGCTGATGGAATAGTGATTACTCCTTCTCATAATCCCCCAAAGGATGGCGGTTTTAAATATAATCCGCCAAACGGAGGACCTGCTAATGATAATGTAACAGGATGGATTGAGAAGAAAGCAAACGGAATTCTTAAAGATAAGCTTAAGGATGTAAAAAGGATTTCATTTGAAAAAGCTCTTCATGCTACCACAACTCACAGGTATGATTTTCATAATACCTACATAAACGATCTTGATTCCATAATAGACATGGATGTTATCCGGTCATCAAAAATTAAAATTGGGGTTGATCCTCTCGGTGGTGCCGGGGTCCATTACTGGCAGCCAATAGCTGAATGCTATGGATTGGACCTTACGGTTGTAAATGAAACCGTGGATCCTACTTTCCGTTTTATGACAGTCGATTGGGATGGTCAGATCCGGATGGATCCTTCTTCACCTTATGCAATGCAGAGACTGATTGCAATTAAAGATCAATTCGATATTTCATTAGCCTGCGATACCGATCACGACAGACATGGTATTGTTACAAAGAGTTCGGGTTTGCTTCCCCCGAACCATTACCTTTCTGTTGCAATCGATTATCTCTTTCGGCACAGGCCAGAGTGGAGCAAAATAGCAGCTGTGGGCAAAACTGTTGTGAGCAGTCAGCTGATAGATATGATAACCTCAAAACTTGGCAGAAAGCTCTACGAAGTACCGGTGGGTTTTAAGTGGTTTGTGGATGGATTATTTAATGGTTCCCTGGGTTTTGGAGGAGAAGAGAGTGCAGGCGCCTCTTTTATGCGTAAAAATGGTAAAGTATGGACAACAGATAAAGATGGCATTGTCCCTGCGCTGCTGGCTGCCGAAATTACTGCCCGGGTTGGCCTTGATCCTGGCGAAATATATAAAAAACTTACTGAACAGTTCGGAGAACCGGTTTATGACCGTTTCGAAGCACCGGCAACCGCCGAACAAAAAGTTCAGCTTGCTAAACTCTCGCCCGAGCTGGTTAAGATCACTGATCTGGCAGGTGAAAAAATGCAATCTGTACTCACCCACGCACCAGGCAACGGTGCACCTATAGGGGGATTAAAGGTTATTGCCAAAAACGGATGGTTTGCAGCGCGTCCGTCAGGGACAGAAAATATATATAAGATTTATGCAGAAAGCTTTAAGGGAACAGATCATTTGAAACGAATACTTGATGAAGCGCAATTAATCGTTAACGACTCATTACATATGGGTAAGCCGGGGAGCGGATAAATATGATGATATAATGAGCAGTAAGAAAACCACAGCCGAAACCGAACTTGAAAGACTTCAGTGCGAGACATTCGGTTACTTCCTTCATGAGACCAATCCGGAAAATGGATTGGTCTCAGACAAGACCGCACCAAATTGGCCTTCGAGTATTGCTGCCACAGGTCTGGCATTGGCAAGTTACCCTGTAGCAGTTGAGCGAGGGTTTATCACTCGTGATTCTGCCATTGAAACAGTACTTACAACACTTCGGTTTTTCTGGAACAGCCTTCAGGGACCTGAACCTGACGCAACAGGCTACCACGGTTTTTATTATCATTTCCTCGACATGAAAACAGGTCAGCGCGCCTGGAAATGCGAACTGTCGACTGTCGACAGCGCCATTTTATTCGCTGGCGCTCTTACAACTGGTGTTTACTTTGATGCCGATACGCCTGACGAGCAGGACCTACGTTCAGCAACAATATGCGATCGACAACCCGCATAAATTTGCAGGTTATGGCCGGAATTCCTGGGGAATTACCGCAAGCGACGGCCCCGGTCCTGGTGCCCGTATAACAGATGGGCAGAAGCACCGGTATTTCGATTACAAAGGTCGCGGTGTACCGTATGGTCCTGATGATGGCACCATTGCACCATGGGCAGTCGTAGCTTCCCTACCTTTTGCTCC
This sequence comes from Bacteroidales bacterium, assembly GCA_038245405.1. Taxonomy (GTDB): domain Bacteria; phylum Bacteroidota; class Bacteroidia; order Bacteroidales; family VadinHA17; genus LD21. The sequence goes on along the minus strand of JBBRSO010000002.1, from coordinate 23,534 downwards.
TGAGATCGTGTTGCCGGCGCTTGACTATATGACGCACGAGTTAAGGTTGAAAACGGGTAATCCTTATGGTTTCAAAGCGACATTTAATCCTACATATCCTCATAAATCCCAAAATCCTTATGGCTGGGTCTCTCCGTGGCATTTTGGGATCAATCAGGGACCAATAATTGCGATGATAGAGAATTATAGAACAGGCCTTTTATGGAGACTGATGCGGAACTGTCCATACATAATTAACGGTTTACGGCGTGCAGGTTTTTCCGGAGGCTGGTTGTGACTCAAACTTCATAAATCAGAAGCATTTTATCTTGCCATCCTTTTCACTTTTAAAGCCTTATTTTCCTGGAAACCTGAGTTTCCTCTACTCCGTTGTGCTTGCGAATTCCGGGACCGAACGAGATTCTGATTCTGCCGTTGTTTTCACCAAACCATTTTTCCTGATGTCTTTAATCAACCATTCCATTTCCTTGATTTCCTTGCGTTGAGCTTTTATGATTCCATCTGCAAGTTCCCTAACCCTCACATCTTCGATCACTGCATTTTTACTTGTGAGAATGGCGATGGAATGATGAGGGATCATACCTTCCATATAATCAACATCGCTGACTGTAACCTGACTTCTGACCAGCCATACCGAAGCAGCAAGCAGGACGATGCCACCAATAATAATCGCTGAGTTTGCTTTGCTGTTAGTATACATCCTGATCATAAACAAGAGCATTATCACTATCATAGCCCCGCCCATAATCAAAGTCATGTATAACCGCGTTTCACTAAACCAAAAGTGATCGATGATTTGGTAGGAATTCAAATACATCAAAAAGAACATTGCAACCATAGATGTGCCTATCATCACAAAAAATTTCAAGTAGATACTGTGTGTTTTTTCTTTTGTTTCCATTTACAGTTTCCTCCTGCATTTATAGATTTTCTGCTTGCTAGTTTTTACAAATTCCTGATTACCTTTTCAAGTTTTCCTTTTATTTCGCCGGCAATGGATGCAAGTTTTTCGTTATCCACGGCCTGCATCGAAGCTGTCGGGTCAACTGCAGCCACTTCGGTTTTTCCGTCTTCCAGTTCCTGTACAATTACATTACAGGGCAGCATGGTGCCTATTTTGTCTTCTGCCTGCAAGGCTTCATAAGCCTTTGATGGGTTACAAGCTCCTAAAATCTTATATTTTCTGAAATTCACATCCAGCTTTTCTTTCAGTTTTTCGTGGATGTTAATTTCTGACAGTACGCCAAAGCCTTCTTTTTTTAGTTCTTCGGTCACTTTTTCAACGGCTTCGTCGAAAGAATAATTGGTGGTTTTTTCAATGTAGTACTTCATGATGTTTTGTTTTTATTTTTCAATTCAATAATTTGACTATGTTCCGGCATTCCTGCCGAAGGTACTTTATCATCCACAATTATTATTTACCTCCGTGTTTATGACTGAATCAATCATGTGGGTTTCATTTTCCCATCGCTCACGACATGGATTTCCGCCCTGATTTATTATTTCTTACCTCTATTCATCATTTCGCCATGACTCATATTCCCGTTCATATCAATCCTGTCGCCCTCTTTCATTTTCATTTTTTTACCGTCTTTTGTGACGTATTCGCCATTCGTCATACATTTGGTCCCATTATTCATAGTTATGTCTTTATTCATGGGCATTTCTTTCCCGTCCTTCATGACCATCATCATTTTACCGGCTTTCATCATGTAGTAATCATTATTCATCATCTTACCATGACTCAACGTATCATTATTATTCATCATATTACCATGATTCATCATCTTGTTATGATTCAATGTATCACCATTATTCATCATATTTCCTTGATTCATCTCTACAGCTTTGGTGGTGGTTTGAGCAAAAGAGCTCCCTGATATAAAGCATCCCATAAGCATAAGCGATAATGCCAGAGTATTAAATTTTCTATTTTTCATTTTTACTTGAATTAGATTTTTCTTCAGTTATGCTGTTGACCATTCTTCAGATATGCTGTTGCCCATTTTTATATTGGATATTTGTTCTTTATGTCAGATATAAATCATTGCATTTTCTATGTACAAGAAAATTTAAATTTATTTGTTTGCAAAGGTTGAAAGCTTTATCCTGAATAGTGTTACAAAATTTTTGGAATAAATTGCAAAATTCATACATTTTCAAGCACAATGCCTCGAATTTGTCCTGCATCATGAAATTAGGCGCTTTAATAAGAATAATAATTGAACAAATTGTTGAGATGGAGCGTTTTGTCTATGAGTCTCGTTCAACAACAATAAGCGGACGACAAACCGTCCAAATCAAGAACCTATTATTGCGATGATCGGGAATTTATCGGTTTACGGCAAGCGTGTTTTTCCGGGGCTGCCGGTGTCTTAAAATGAGCGTTTTGCAGAAAGTATAAAAGTCAAATAATAAATAAAATAACCAGATGAAAACAACAATGAAGGGTCTCGTATTTAACGGAACAGGGAAAATAGAATTAAAAGAGGTGCCAAAACCAGTTATTCTGAAACCCACAGATGCACTAGTTAAAATATTGAAAACCACTATTTGCGGAACAGATTTGGGTATTTTAAAAGGGAAGACTCCATCAGTTCAGAAAGGAACTATTCTTGGACATGAAGGCATTGGCGTTATTGAGGAGGCTGGTACTGCTGTAATGAACTTTAAAAAAGGAGACCATGTTATCATTTCTTGTATTACCTCCGATGGCGTTTGTGAATACTGTAAAAAACAAATGTACTCCCATTGCGAAGATGGAGGATGGATCCTTGGAAACATCATTAATGGTACCCAGGCAGAATACGTGCGTATTCCGCATGCCGACAACAGCCTTCACCATGTTCCGACAGGTGCTGACGAGGAAGCATTGGTAATGTTAAGCGATATATTGCCGACGGGTCATGAAATTGGAGTACTGAACGGAACCGTAAAACCAGGAGACACAATTGCAATCGTTGGTGCGGGACCGGTAGGGATGTCGGCACTCCTGACTGCTCTTTTCTACTCACCTGCAAAAATCTACATGATCGATCTGGATGATAATCGATTAAATATGGCCAAAAAATTCGGAGCCACCAATATCATCAATTCCGGGTCGGAAGATGCCGTAAAAAAGATAATGTCAGAAACAAAAGATGGTGTGGATGTATCCATTGAAGCAGTAGGTATTTCTGACACTTTCGAAATTTGCCAGAATATAGTTCGTCCTGGTGGACATATTGCTGTAGTCGGTGTTCACGGGCATAGCGTGGATCTTAAACTTCAGGATCTGTGGATTCGAAACATAACTCTTACTACCGGATTGGTAAATACAAATACTACTCCTATGCTCCTGAAAACAGTTTCATCAGGCAAAATATACCCTGGCAAGCTTATAACTCATCATTTCAAACTGGAGGAGATTCTTCATGCTTATGAAGTTTTCGGCAATGCCACAAAGAACAAGACAATGAAAGTTATTATTGAGCCATAAATCCCTCTCTCATACTCTGACCTGTACAGATATTAAAGATGATGAGACTTGCTGGTAAATGTGTGAAAGATGTAACTTATTTTAAAAATTCTGTAATTATTTCGCCATTACCAAACTTTAATTTAGCAAAATGGGTAATCATACAGAAAATTTTAAAATCAGATTGGGATTATTTGTTGCAGGTGGGTTTGTTCTTTTTGTACTGGCCATATTTATTATTGGGAAACAAAAGAACTTATTTAATTCAGTTTTTAAGCTTACTTCCACTTTTTCGAATGTAAGTGGATTACAGATTGGTAATAATATCCGTTTTACAGGAATCAATATCGGTACAGTTGAAAATATAATAATTATTAATGATACGACGGTAAAAGTTGATCTGATTATAAAAACAGACGTTTGGCAGTTTATCAAATCGGACTGTAAAGTTACATTGGGTTCAGATGGGATAATCGGGGATAAACTTATTATTATCCTCCCTGGAAGTCCTGACGCTCCATTGGCAAAAGAAGGCCAACGTCTTGAATCAATAGAAACAATTGTAAAGAGTGAAATCATGGCGCGATTGGATGCAACTACAGCTAATATAGAGGATATATCAAAACAAGTATCCGATATTGCAGGTAAGATTAATGGTGGAAATGGTACACTAAACAGGTTAATCCGTGACTCAATTCTTGCCGAGAATTTTAATCAAACTATAGCAAATCTGACAAGGTTTTCCAATGGACTGACCGGGTCGGATGTGGTGATGGCGAGTATGAAAGTAACAGCACTTAATGCTGAAGATATCTCACACCAACTTGCCTTGATTATGAATAAAATAAACAAGGGAGATGGAACACTTGGCCGGCTGATTCAGGATTCAACTATGGCTGAGAATTTAAATCAGACTATATTGAATTTAAAAAGGGGTTCACAAGGATTGACAGATTCCATTATGGAAAATTTGAATGTTACTGCCAGTAATGCGGAGATTATCTCGGAACAACTTACATTAATAATGCATGATATTAATGAAGGAAATGGAACACTCGGACGGTTAATAAGAGATTCAACCTTTGCAGAGAATTTGAATCAGACCATGATAAACCTTAGAAAGAGTTCCAAAGGATTGGATGAAAATATGAATGCAGCCAAACATAACTTTCTTTTCAGAGGCTATTTTAGAAAGAAAGCCAAAGAAGCAGCAGATAAAAAGGAAGAATCAATTAAATCTGAAAAAAATAATTTAAAGGATATAGAATAATTTATTATATGGTATTGAATTACATATCACGTATCAGACGGATTGTGGCAGGAACATGATCCTTCTCTTTGGGAACTAACCCATTATACCTTTCAATAATGAGGTTTCCATTCCATTGGAAGCCTCTCATATTCTATGGCAACGTTAATCTTAAAAGGAGTTCTTATGGAAAATGAAAATACAAGACAAAAAGCTGAAATTGGAATGATCGGTCTTGGTGTTATGGGTAATAACTTTTTACTGAACCTTGCCGATCATGGATTTCAGGTTGCAGGCTATGATAATGATATTAACAAGGTGAATATCTTGCGTGATGAATCAAAGCAGAAAAAAATTCACTATTCAGCTGATATTAAAGATTTTATTGGATCACTTCGTCAGCCCCGTGCAGTAATGATGCTGGTTCCTGCCGGTGCTCCGGTCGACTCGGTTATTAAAGATTTGCTGGAATACCTGAAACCCGGTGATCTTATAATCGATGCAGGAAATTCTTACTTTAAAGATACTGACCTCCGTACAAACAAATTGAACGAAAAAGGGATTCAATTCATGGGTGTTGGTGTTTCTGGTGGAGAAGAAGGTGCACGTTATGGACCAAGTATAATGCCCGGAGGTTTGAAAGAGTCCTGGGAAAGAGTACGCCCACTATTCGAAGCGGCTGCTGCTAAAGTGAACAACAAACCTTGTGTGACTTATTTGGGTCCGGGTTCAGCTGGCCATTTTGTTAAGATGGTACACAATGGTATTGAGTATGCTTTGATGCAGCTCATATCTGAAACATACGATTTAATGAAACGAGGCCTTAACATCAACGATGATCAGTTGAATAAAATTTTCTTTGAATGGAACAAAGGAGAATTAAATAGCTACCTCATTGAGATCACGGCCAACATCTTCAGTAAGATGGATGTAAAAACAGGTAAACCCCTGGTGGATCAGATACTCGATATAGCAAGACAGAAAGGAACAGGGATGTGGACTTCCCAAAGCGCAATGGAACTTCAGGTACCTGTCCCGACAATAGATATGGCAGTTGCAATGAGGGATATGTCTGTCTTTGAAAATCAGAGAGGAAATGCCAGAAACCTTTATAACAGGCCAATACTGCTCTTAAATAATATTAAGGATGATTTCTTATCGCAGTTAAAACAGGCTTTTTACGCCTCAATGATGATCACTTATGCTCAGGGGATGGCACTCCTTAGGTTTGCTTCGGTAAAATATAATTATCAGCTCGACCTCGAGGCTGTGGCCGGCATTTGGCGGGGAGGATGCATTATCCGTGCAGCTCTTCTTGACGATATCCGGGAAGCTTTTCATAAAAAGCCTGACCTTTATAATCTACTTCTCGATCAGAATTTTTCTCAAAAAATCATTGAAAACCAGGAACATCTGAGAAATATAGTCTGTCAGGCAGTTGTATCAGGGATCCCGGTACCTGCCTTTATGGCTTCTCTGGGATACTTCGATTCATACCGGAGCTCATGGCTTCCGACTAATCTTATCCAGGCTCAGCGCGACTATTTCGGAGCTCATACTTATGAGAGGGTCGATGCAAAGGGTACTTTTCACACTGACTGGTTAAAAAATAAGTGAATTATGGAACTTCATGAATAAGGATCCTGCTCATATATTGACCATAAATGGAGGTTCATCTTCAATAAAATTCGCTCTTTATAAATCAGATAAAATCATGACTCGTTTGCTTCATGGAAAAATCGACAGAATAGGGCTAAAAGATTCAACATTGACATTTCTTAATGAAAAGGAGAATAAGGAAGACACTGTTAAGGTTGAAGTCACTGATAATCACTCTGCAGCTAACTTTCTGATTGATTGGCTGGAAAAACAGGATGGATTCTCTTCCATAATGGCTGTGGGACACAGGATAGTTCATGGGATGGAGCATAGCGAACCAGAACTTATTACCCGGAAATTATTGGACGAACTTCATCACATCACACCTTTTGATCCTGAGCATCTGCCTGACGAGATTAAATTGATAGAAACCATTTATCAGCGTCATCCAAAACTTACACAGATAGCATGTTTTGATACTGCGTTTCACCGCTCTATGCCCCGTATTGCAAGGATATTGCCAATCCCTCGACGATACGAAGAAAAAGGAGTTAAACGATATGGGTTCCATGGTTTATCCTATGCTTACCTGATGGATGAACTCATTCGTATAGAAGGGGTAAAGGTTGCAAAAGGACGCATTATCCTCGCCCATTTAGGTAACGGTGCGAGTATGGCCGCTGTGCATAAGGGACATAGCATTGATACAACAATGGCGTTCACGCCAGCTGCTGGTTTGATGATGAGCACCCGTTCAGGTGATGTGGATCCCGGATTAGTTTCTTTTCTGTCACGAAGCGAACAAATGTCCCCTTTGCAATTTGATGAAATGGTGAATCACAGGTCAGGATTACTTGGTGTATCTGAAACCAGCTCCGACATGCACGATTTACTTGCATTGGAAAAAAAAGATGTCAGGGCTGCTGAGGCAGTTGCTTTATTTTGCTATCAGATAAAGAAACAGATTGGCGCATATTCCGCTGCCCTCGGTGGACTCGACACACTGATTTTTACCGGAGGGATTGGCGAAAATGCAACCGTCATTCGCACACGAATATGTAAGGGACTTGGTTTTTTTGGTGTCGAGTTGAACAAGTCTCGCAATACTGAAGCTGCTGGGATTATTTCATCTGATACCAGTAGAGTTAAAGTTCGCGTCATCAGAACTGATGAAGAACTGATGATTGCAAGGTCGGTCTGCCGCATTCTTGATCTTTAAAATTGAAATATGAATACAACTTTATCATCAGAAGAATTGAGGAAAACACACGCTTATTGGCGTGCTGCAAACTATCTTTCTGTCGGTCAGCTTTATCTTCGTGATAATCCTTTGTTGCATGTGCCTCTGAAATTGTCCCACGTGAAGTCGATGCTTCTGGGGCACTGGGGTACAACGCCAGGACAGAATTTTATCTATGTTCATTTGAACAGGGTCATTAAAAAATATGATCTGGACATGTTTTACATTGCTGGTCCCGGACATGGTGGACCTGCTATTGTGGGTAATGTTTATCTTGAAGGTACATGGAGTGAAGTATATCCCGACATCACACGTGATGAAGCCGGGATGAAGAAGCTTTTCAAACAGTTTTCGTTTCCAGGTGGAATTTCGAGCCATGTTGCGCCTACAACACCGGGGTCAATTCATGAGGGAGGTGAGCTGGGGTACTCGCTTAGTCATGCCTTCGGAGCTGCATTCGACAATCCCAGTCTGATTGTTGCCTGTGTTATAGGCGATGGGGAAGCTGAAACAGGTCCATTGGCTACTGCATGGCATTCCAACAAATTTCTGAATCCGATCACCGATGGCGCCGTATTGCCAATCCTGCATCTTAACGGTTACAAGATAGCCAACCCAACGATACTAGCCCGAATAGAACCTGAAGAACTGGATCAATTTCTGCGTGGATGTGGCTGGATCCCTTATTATGTGGAAGGTGATGACCCTGAGCAAATGCATCAGCTAATGGCCTCCGTAATGGAAAAGACCGTTGATGAAATATTAAGAATACAGGGCAACGCAAGAAACAACAGCGACACTATCCGGCCACGTTGGCCATTGATCGTACTGAAGTCACCCAAAGGATGGACAGGGCCCAAAGTAGTTGATGGGTTGCAAATCGAGGGTACCTTCCGGGCCCATCAGATTCCGATGTTGGTAGATGCCGAACATCCTCATCATCTGAAACTGCTTGAAAACTGGATGAAAAGCTATAAGCCCGAAGAACTTTTTGATAAGAGTGGTAGCCTTTTATCTGAATTGGCCGAACTGGCACCACATGGAGAACGAAGAATGGGCGCTAATCCCCATGCGAATGGTGGCTTGCTGCTGCACGACCTTAAAATGCCTGACTTCCGGAAGTTTGCCGTTAAAGTGCCGTCACCGGGATCTGTCGATGCTGCCGACACACACGAGCTGGGAGTGTTCCTGAGAGAGGTTGACAATCTCAATAAGGAGCAACGAAATTTCCGGATCTTCGGTCCCGATGAAACGCTTTCAAACAGGCTGAACGCCGTATTTGAAACCACCAACCGGCAGTGGGAAGCCAGAACTAAAGAAAACGATGAGTTTCTTTCCACTGATGGCCGGGTAATTGAAATGTTGAGCGAGCATCAATGCGAAGGCTGGCTGGAGGGATATCTGCTCACCGGGAGGCACGGATTGTTTAACTGCTATGAGGCTTTTATACATATAATTGATTCGATGTTTAACCAGCATGCCAAATGGCTGAAGGTATGTGCTGAATTGCCGTGGCGACGGGGAATTGCATCTCTGAATTATCTGCTCGCTTCTCATGTATGGCAACAGGCTCATAATGGTTTTACTCACCAGGACCCCGGTTTTATTGGTCATGTTGTAAATAAGAAAGCATCAATAGTCAGGGTTTATCTTCCTCCTGATGCCAACTGTCTGTTGTCGGTATGGGACCATTGTCTGAGGAGCCGTGATTATGTTAATGTTGTTATTGCAGGCAAATACCAGGCCCCTCAGTGGTTAACTATGGAAGAGGCAATCCAGCATTGTACAGAAGGAATTGGAGTATGGCAATGGGCCAGCAGCGATAATGGTAAAGAACCCGATGTGGTGATGGCCTGCTGTGGCGATGTGCCTACACTGGAGACCCTTGCCGCAGTTTCCATACTTCGTGAAAATTTGCCCGACCTGAAGATCCGTGTGATTAATGTGGTTGATTTAATGAAACTGGAATCAAATACGCAGCATCCCCACGGTATTGATGAGCAGAAATTCGATGCGTTATTTACGAAAGACAAGCCGGTTATTTTTGCTTTCCATGGATATCCTTCACTGGTCCATCGGCTGACTTACCGCCGCAACAACCATGCAAACATGCATGTCCATGGTTATAATGAAGAAGGCACAATAACTACATACTTCGACATGACGGTATTAAACGGTCTTGACCGGTTTCATCTGGCGCTTGATGTTATAGCTCGCGTGCCAGGATTGGGTGCAGTGGGTGCCAAACTGAAAAAGATGTTACAGAACAAGCTCATCGAACACGAAATCTATATTGACAAAAATGGCTTAGATATGCCTGAAATCCTCAACTGGAGATGGAATCAAAACAAAACTTAAAAAGAATATAGATGGGAACTCAAAAAACCTGGCATGAGAAACATCATGCAACATTAAATTTTGGAGGTCGTGTAGCTGATGCGGTAGCGTTTGGAATGGGTTCATGGAAGTTTATAATCCTTCAAACAGTACTTGTTATAATTTGGATGGGGTTAAACCTGGTCGGATTTATGTTTCATTGGGATGCCTATCCTTTCATATTGCTTAATCTTCTTTTCTCAACACAGGCAGCCTATGCAGCACCAATTATTATGATGTCTCAAAACCGGCAAAACGAACGCGACAGGATGCATGCTGAACAGGATTACAGAACGAATAAAGACGCAAAACAAGAAATAGAAGCTTTGGCAATAAAGTTGAAGTCCATAGAAGTAGATAAATTAGATAAAATCATTGAATTGCTTCAGGAACAGAAAAGCAATCAACTTAAAAAAACATAAAGTTATGAATACACATTTGTTAATTATTATGGTAATTGTTTTAGCTGCGATTGGTTTATTAAGCCTCCTTCTGATAAAAAATCAAAAAGACAGAAAGAATTTATTTAAAAAGTTGCCTGAAGACTATCCGGATCCGAAATTTGTTGCATCTGAATTTGATAGTGAAAAAGATAAAAGAAGTGAAACTTAAACTAATGAAAAGTGTTATGAATGTAAAACTAAATGAACCGGATAGCGGCAAATTGCTGGAAGTTCAGCTTAGCGGTAAGCTTGTTAAAGAGGATGAATCTGGCTCGAAGGAGCATAATAGGTGTATAAAGCAGGATAAAATTTAAATATTTATAAATAAAAAAATGAAAACAATTATCGTTCCCCTGGATTTCTCGGATGAGTCTTATGTTGGACTAGACCTGGCAGTGATGCTGGCAGCTAAAACCGGAGCAAATATCCAAATGGTTCATGTTATTGGAAAGGAAACCGGAAACTATTATAACCAGCTGGAAAAGGAAAACCAACTTGAAAAAACAAAATTTGAAGAAATAGTTCAAAAGTATAAAGAGAAGTACAAGTTAACCTCTACACTGGGTTACAGCATTAAAGAAGGCAAGGTGTTTAAGGAAGTAGCAGATCTGGCTGATAAGTATGAAGACGCGCTCACGGTTCTTTCAACACACGGGACTTCTGGTTTTGAAGAATTGTTTATTGGAGGCAATGCGTACAAAATAACCTCTCATTCAAGGAATCCTGTAATCACTGTCAGAAGAAGTAAAATACCTTCAGGTATTAATACAATTGTACTACCACTGGATATTACTTTTCAGACGCGGGAAAAGGTACCGTATACAGTAAACCTGGCAAAAATATTCGGATCAGAAATTCATCTGCTTACTATCCGGCTATCAAATTTAAAGAGTATTGAGAAAAAGCTGAATCAGTATTCTGATCAGGTAGCTTCCTACCTTGAAAGTCATAATGTTCCTTATAAAGTTGAACATCTTCATGGCAGCAATATTACTGATTTAACTCTCGATTATTCACGATCGGTTAATGCCGACCTGATCTCAATAATGACTGAGCAGGAGAAAAGCGCTTCCAATTTACTGTTAGGTAACTTTGCCCACCAGATGATAAACAAAGCTTTTATTCCTGTTTTATCATTTCCAAATTATCATCTGCGCATCACTGCAGAAGATATATGGACTTTAGGGGCATTTAATCCTTGAGATCCCTCATTTCCGTAAAAAGGATAAAAGTATAGTAACTATAGATTAACGAATAAAAGATAACTATGAAATCATCAAGAATTTGGCAAATAATAAAAACTGCACTTTATTTTATATCATTTGCGGCTATAATAGTGGCCTGCAATACTGACCAGGGAATGATGAACGGAGGTGGCAGGTCAATGAACATGGGTAACTGGAATTGGGTTCCAATACTTATTGGTGTGGGAATAGTTTTACTGCTGGTTTATTTTGTGGCCAGAAGAAGAAAGTGATTTAGTGATCTGGTTTATGTTTTAATCAATGAAAACAAAAATGGAACATAATCACAACAAACCTAAGGCTAAGGAATCGAAGCCGGAACACGACGAAGTGGCCAAAAAAGCATATGCTATCTATCTTAAGGAAGGCCGTCCGAAAGGGCATGACATGAAGAACTGGCTTGAAGCCGAAGCTAAAATGCCCCATGACCAGCCAGATCATCATGCTCATATGGCGGCAGATTTCAGAAAGCGGTTCTGGTTATCGCTCATATTGACCCTCCCGATTCTTGTACTCTCACCAATGCTCCAGAAATTGGTGGGACTGCGGGAAACCATTCATTTTAATGGTGACATCTATGTACTCTTCGCACTTTCTTCTGCGGTATTTTGGTATGGTGGATGGCCGTTTCTAAAAGGCTTGTTCTCAGAATTAAAAGCCCGGCAGCCCGGAATGATGATGCTTATCTCCGTGGCAATTTCAACCGCCTATTTTTACAGCAGTGCTGTTGTATTCGGGTTAGCTGGTAAAATGTTTTTCTGGGAACTTGCTTCACTTATAGATATCATGTTGCTCGGGCACTGGATTGAGATGAAGTCCGTGATGGGCGCGTCGAAGGCACTGGAGGAACTAGCTAAATTAATGCCGTCTGATGCTCATAAACTTATGCCGGATGGCAGTGTGAAAGATGTGCCTCTTGGAGAGCTGGCTGTGAATGATAAAGTTCTGATTAAACCAGGTGAGAAAATCCCCGCTGATGGAGTAATAGTTGAAGGGGAGAGCTCAGTAAATGAGGCGTTGCTCACCGGAGAATCACCACCGGCAATCAAAAAGGCAGGAGGGAAAGTAATCGGTGGTTCGATTAATGGGGAGGGTTCACTGACTATTGAGGTTAAAGGTACCGGTAAGGATTCATTCCTGTCTCAGGTTATTGGTCTGGTAAAGCAGGCACAGGAAAGCAAATCAAAAACCCAGGATCTGGCAAATACTGCTGCAAAGTGGCTTACAATAGTGGCCCTTGGTGGTGGCGTGACAACCCTTGTTATCTGGTTGGTTCTTACGGGCAAGGATTTTTCATTCGCTATCGAGCGCGCAGTGACCGTGATGGTAATTGCATGCCCTCATGCACTTGGTCTGGCCGTACCGCTTGTTATAGCCGTCTCCACAGCATTGGCTGCGAAAAACGGCTTGCTCATTCGTAACCGGGTTTCCTTTGAAGGTGCGCGAAAGCTTCAGGCCGTTATTTTTGATAAGACAGGTACGTTAACGGAGGGTCGCTTTGGTGTTACCGATATTCTTGTACTTTCTCAGGATATCGATGAAGAAACACTGCGTAAATATGCCGCCTCTGTAGACGCAAATTCTGAACATCCCATAGCTAAAGCCATCGCCGCTTCTTCAGAAAAGAAGATTCCCGTAGAAAACTTTAAAAGCATTCCGGGCAAAGGGGCAGAGGGAAAGGTTGATGGCAAAGAGGTCAAGGTAGTTAGTCCGGGCTTCCTGCATGAACAGAACATTGACATAACCGACAATCGTATAGAACCACTGCAGGCACAGGGAAAAACGGTCGTGTTTATCCTCGTCGATGGCAATCTGAAAGGAGCAATTGCCCTTGCAGACATTGTGAGGCCAGAAGCAAAACAAGCTATCGATGCCCTTAAAGCATTGAATATCCGGTGTATGATGCTAACAGGTGATAATAAAGCGACAGCCAAATGGGTATCAGACCAGATCGGACTGGATGAATACTTTGCAGAAGTCCTGCCCCAGGACAAAGCCGCCAAGGTGAAGGAGGTTCAATCAAGAGGCGTATTAGTAGCAATGACCGGTGATGGAGTTAACGATGCACCGGCGCTTGCCCAGGCGGATCTTGGTATTGCTATAGGAGCGGGTTCTGATGTAGCGGTCGAAACGGCAGACGTAATATTGGTAAGAAGTAATCCATTGGATGTTGTTGCTATATTGAAGCTTTCCCATGCCACCTACCGGAAAATGATTCAGAATCTTATATGGGCTACAGGTTACAACACTATAGCAATCCCTATGGCAGCAGGAGCACTATATGCATGGGGTGTGTTACTAACTCCTGCACTGGGCGCGGCCCTTATGTCTTTAAGCACGGTGATTGTTGCTATCAATGCAAGGCTTCTGAAAATAAAATGATATCATAACACTAAGATGATTAGAAATCATCTTTATTCACTGGCTGACAGGCTATCTTCTGATTGTTGAGCCCATTTTATCAGCATAGTCTTTTCATTTGTACTAAGCCTGGCAGTATTATGCATCAATAAATATGATGAGAGAGGCATGATCTCTTCTGTTATTGCATTTTCGATTCCATTTAGTTTACTTAGTTGCCTTCTTGATGAATAACTTCCAAACTCATCAAAGTTCAATTCCTTTTTACCCTTCTTAATATCGTTATTCATAAACCAATATACGGGTTGTATATTTGAATACCAGGGATATCGGGTATTATTGCTATGACAGTCATAACAGGAATTTTTTAATATACTCTGAATACTGTCCGGAACCATGAGTGCTTTTGAAATATCATCTGACAGAACCTGTTCTTTTTTATTATGAGATGGTCTTATAAATTGAATGGCAATAAATAGGATGCCAGTAACAACAAGAAGCTTTTTCATGAGGTTCCTGCTATTTAATTTCTTCTTTAATTGTGCCACAGGAGGGCATTGATTTACCAAAATAAGGGTTTTTTATTTCTTTGGTTTCACTTAACCAAAATGCACCTTTCCCGTTATTGTACATCGGACAAAAATCTTTATATAAGGCTTGTCCTGGCCCAAAATCTTTTACAAGATCATAAATGTCTTTGCTCAGTAGTTCAAAATGTTCACGCTGATGCGCAATATTTCCGTTATTCTTCCCAATATGCTCTGCATGTTCTTTTGCATCGACTTCAATATCTTCAAATTTTTTCTTTTGATCAGCAGTTATGTTAGTTTTATCAAAATTATTTAATGCCGTTTCAATTGCCTTTCCTGCTTTGGCAGCAGCATCAGAATTGTCTTCAGTAAACGCATTTTTTAATTTTAAATATGCGCTAACAATTCCTTTAATTGAAACTGATTTCTCTACATCTGTAACTGATAATTTTGATTCTGTTGAATTATCAGTTTGAGATATGGTCTTAATATCATTACTGTTGTTATTGCCATCTAATGATTTGTTTCCGGTGCCAGTGCAGGCTACCAAAGCTGTTCCAGCTATTGCTAATCCTAGGATAATACTTTTAATCATTTTACTTCATTTTAAATAGGTTTATTTACACTAATCAATTATAAATCTCTAAGCCATTCCGTGTTTCCATCCAATTGAAACAATCCACCAATTCATAGGATAGGTTATTATGGTTCCTATAAAAATAGCCAATGAGGCAATTCCCCAAAATTCTGGAGGGTCAGGGGATTATCAGAATGCAATTCCCAGAGTCATTAAAGCCTGAGTATCATACTCTCTTGTTGTTGTAATAGGAGTCTGAATTCCAACCCCAATGGCCATTTCGTCAGCTATCCTGAATTTAAGACCCAGAAGTGAATAAAGACTTATAGCATCTTTGTTTATTACCCCTCTGAATTCCAGTTCAGGATAAAGCATCTTACTTGCTTTAAAAATAAATGAACTTTCATATTCTGCCATTTTATCGGCTAAATTGATATGCATATTTGCGTCCATAACCATAATTTTAGGAATGGTTAATCTACCTGATAATCCAAACAAATACTTCAGTGCATTTGACTCAACAGGTCCTGTAGGAAGGCTTACCTGCCCGAAAATACTTAAACCATTATTATAGTTTGCATCATGAAGAAAACTGTACATTAACATTACTTCAGAGTAAGGGGACGTCTTAATGCCGTCACTTCGTATATGTATTCCCAATCCTGGCAATAAACCGGCTTCAATATGTACACCTAAGTCCTGACCAACCGTCGATCCCATTCTTTGCTGAAAAGCAGTTAACCGCAGGCTCATTGTTCCCGGCGGGTCAGGTAATGCCATATGCGTCAGAAAAGGATGAACAAACATATCAGCCATGCTCCCTTTTTCATTTTCTTGTCCGGTTACAGGAAATGCTGTCCCAATGAATAAAATCAGACAACCTGAGATGTTTCTTAAACTCATGACATTTCACATTAAAAGTTAGTTTAAAATTTAAATTCTGGCTTTAAATTGCGCCAGTTATTGCAATGACTTAAGATAATCCATTAAATCTTTAAGATCTGCATCACTCATTTTCCAGCGGGGCATATCCTTACTGACCTCATCTCCATCAGGATGTTTGCCGTTCTCAACAGAGTTTTTAAAGTTTTCGAAGGTATAAACCTCTTCATTATGCTGTTTTAATGAGTCAGCTTCTCCTTTATCATGATGGTGCATTGACAATGCAGTCCAACGAATATCCGGGGAATCCATTACTTCCATATGCATCACATGCTTACCTCCCTTTCCATCAATACCATGACATGATGCGCAGGCAAGATTCCCTCCGGTCATCATCATTCCCATTACAGGACCTCCGGTATAAGTGATTGGAGTTCCGCGTTGACTTGTGGAATTGAGATAGATCTGCTTGCCATTGGAATCGAATGATCCAACCGCCCACGCTGTTCCATTTCCTAGTCCCTTGTCGCTTGTCTGGCTGCAGCCATATAAAAGGACAGGGATGCTTAGAATAAGAATAATCCTGGTTTTCATAATTAAGATTTTAATTTCTACATGATTTGAGGAATTTCAAAATGTAAATGAAATGTTCTGATAACATAGTTTTACTTATTCCAATAAAGATTCACTTTGTTACGAAAACAAATCGATAATAAAAGATTCTCTTTTGCAACTACACACCGACTAATCAAAGTCTGTAGTTGAACAGGACTTATTTGAAAAACTCAGTGTGAATCGAATTTTTGTTTCTTTTTTCGCTGTATGAACTTAAAAATTATAAAACCAACAAGAATAACTACAATTATTCCAAAAATCCAATGCCAGGGAAACCCGTATCCATAAGCTGCCGGATCGTGTACCATGTCCATAATAACCTCCTTATTTATTAAGTGAATATATAATACGCTTCATAGTATGCACAAATCTGATTTTTAACTATTAAATTAATTTTCAATTACAAAAAGTCATAAATCGTTATAATCCCAACCCCGAATAATTTATTTAAATCATTATTTCTTTATCAATAAATAATTCCTGGTTTAATTTTGATTATTGTATTATTTCTGTTCTGACTGGTTTTCCTTATTCATCATTTCATTTTCCCATCGCTTCCTTCATTCCTTTATAGGTGAATTTAGGTTTTCGCCCAGGTTTCTTATTTCTTACCTTCCATCATCTTTTCGCCATGACTTATATTCCCGTTCATATTGATCTTGTCACCCTCTTTCATTTTCATTTTTTTACCGTCTTTCATGATATATTCACCACTCATCATAAATTTGGTTCCGTTTTTCATAGTCATATCTTTGGTCATGGGCATTTCGTTCCCGTCCTTCATAACCATCATCATTTTACCATTTTTCATCATATAGTAATCATTGTTCATCATATCACCTTGGTTCATCATATCACCATGCGTCAAATTCCCGCTCATATCCATCTTATCACCTTCTTTCATCTTCATTTTTTTCCCGTCCTTAGTGATGAATTCGCCATTTTTCATAAACTTTGTTCCGTTATTCATTGTCATTTCAGTGGTCATAGGCATTGTTTTACCATCTGTAATAACCATCATTTTACCATCTTTCATCTCTACAGCTTTGTTTGTTGTTTGAGCAAAAGAGTTGACAGGTATAAAGCACCCCATGAGCATAAGCAAGGAAGCCATTATGGTAGAAGTCATTTTTTTATTTTTCATGTCTTTTTGAATTAGATTTTTCTTCAGATATGCTGTTGCCCATTCTTCAGATATGCTGTTGCCCATTTTGATATTGAATATTTATTCCCTTATGTAAGATATAAATCATTTCATTTTCTATGTCTGAGAAAATTTTAATTTATCTGTTTGCAAAGGTGGAAAGTTTTACTTTGAAGAGTGTTACAAAATTGTTGAAATAAATTACAAAATTCATACATTTTCGAGCACAAAACATCGAATTTGTCTGAGCAGAGCTTGCCGAGGGTGTATTTCGTAATATCAATGCAAATGCAACCATTTCAACTAAATATCGGAAGATGCTTTTCCCAAACATGGGATTAGAACCTTATAGTTAAACCTCCACCTACACCAAAGCGGTTATCGAAGCTGGCATCAAAGAAAAATTCTTTGAGAGAATGTATTCAAGTCCGGCGTTCCAAATAATTTCCTTTTCGAAATTTTTATTTGGCGAAAGATCGTTGACCCAGCCGAAGTCAAATTTGTATTCATAATATCCAAATGCTAACAACCGGGGAAACACCATCAAGTCCCGGCCAATTCCGATCCTCGGCCTTAACTCATTATCAATTCGTAGGTCCATGTTAAACATGTATGGGGTAAACCACCGTATTCCGGCCACGGCAGTGGTCATAATATCGTTAAGACTGTTTGGATTGGTATTTTCCACGTTCACACCGGCAAATACACGGATATAATCGTACAAATAGCGTTCATAAGTAAATTCAGCCTCCATTTTTTGGTTCCAGCCATATTCGGCATTTAGGTTAAACTGGTTTCTAATGTTGGATGAAACCAGGTTCAAAGCTGTTTTATGCGATGCCAGATCAGCCAAACCCCAGGTATAATAACGATTGGTTTCATGAACGAGCTTCTTCAAAGGATACCCTGTCAACCTGGGATCGCGTGGAGTATCGTAGCTAATAACCCTGGCCATCCCACCCACTAAATGATAGAGAATATGACAATGGAAGAACCAGTCGCCGTATTCTTGTCCATAAAATTCAATAGTAACTTGATTCATGGCAGGTACATTAACCGTGTGTTTAAGCGGAGAGTAATCCCCATTTTTGTTGATTACCCTGAAGAAGTGGCCATGCAAGTGCATCGGATGATCCATCATTGTCAGGTTGTTCAAAGTAATCCTGGTGACCTCTCCCTGCTTAATTTTTATTTTGCCCGTTTCCGAAAGGGGAATGCCGTTCAGGCTCCAGATATAACGTTTCATGTTTCCTGTTAGGTTGAGCAAAATTTCTTGCACTGGTGCATCCTTCGGATAGGTTGTTTTTACCGGAGACCTCAAATAGTTGTAATTCGTATCGTCCGATTGGCTTCCCTCTTTCATGTCCCCCATAGCCATATTCATTTTTCCTTCCATCTGCAGTCCCCATTTATCTTTCATTTTTTTGGGATCATCCTTTTTCGGTCTGAATTTTAAAGCCGGGGCACCCATGCGCATATCCATTTTGGCCATCTGTTTCATCATCCCAATCTTATCTGGTTTGGGAACATCCGGAGCAGCTAGGATTTTCCCTTGTCCCAGATAGGCAGACGTTGTCCCGGAACCATCAGCAGCCGTGGCCCGGAATTCAATTTCCCCGTTTTCGGGAATCGTTACAATAAAATCATAGGTTTCAGCAATGGCTATGAAGGTTTTGTTTCGCTCGACTGGTATAACATTGTTACCGTCGGCTGAAACCAAGGTAGGATCAACCCCGCCGAAGGTCATCTAGAAAGAGGTTGAAGCCGCACCGTCGATAATGCGAAGCCTGACTTTTTCTCCCGGTTTTAAATCTGGATATTCCTGTTTTTGCTTGCCGTTTATCAGAAATGCCGGATAATAGATATCGGCAATGTCTGCACCATTCATACGTTGTTTCCAAAATTTAAGCTGTGCCCCCAAAGCTCCTCTGGAAATGACGCGGTTCAAAGGATTAGCAGTTCCTTTTTTTATTTGGTACCATTCACTTCCCCGCTTCAGGGTTCTCAGGGCATTCATCGGTTTTTCATTGATCCAGTCGGACAAGACCAAAACCAGTTCCTTGTCAAAATCAAGTTTCTTTTCTATGGGCTCAATCACGATGGAACCATAGACGCCACTTTGTTCCTGAAGCATCGTATGTGAGTGATACCAATAAGTACCGGATTGCTTTAAGGGAAATTCATATTTCTGGATTCCCCCGGGCTTAATGGGTGGGGTTGTCAGATAGGGTACCCCATCATAAAAGTTTGGCAATAAAAGTCCATGCCAGTGGATTGAAGTCTCAACATCCATCTCATTTTTGACATATATAACAGCATAATCCCCCTCGGTAAAACGCAGTGTTGGGCCGGGTATCTGCCCGTTGATGGTCATGCCCTTGACGTCTTTGCCGGCTTTGTTCACGGTTTCCTGCCGCAGAGTGAGTTGGTAAGTAGTAGTATCTGTTTGAGCCTGTGCAGTAAATGCTGCCACAAATAAAGCTAAGAGTAATAAAGTTGTTTTAAATTTCATCTCATTGTATTTTCAAATTTTAAAGGTATTCGATGGAACTCACTTGTATAATGATCTTTCTGAGTGAGAAATAAATCCGTTTGTTCACGCATCGATAACCGAAAAATGGCATCATCAGTCTGAAACCTGAAAACATAGTCAATAAGAACCTCGTTATTGACTTTCACAAGCCCAAAAAATTTCTGAGGGGGTTCAATCCCAAAATCCGTTAATTTAACTACAAGATTACCTTTAAGCACATAGCCTGAACTTTCACAGGTATCAATTCCGCAAGGCACAACATAGCTATTGGATACGCCCGCGATGGTGATTATTGTTTTGAAATCAGACAATCCCTTGTTTTTCCTGCATTCTGCCAAACTGCGCGGCTCAATGGCCATAATAATAAAAGGATATTCGGAAGCATTGACCATTTCGAGAAAATCATTCCGCAACCGGTTATTGCCGCCTTTAAATTGATTAACGGGAACTTCGATACGCTGGTAACGCTGTTTGCCCTCAACCCCGCCCGGAAGCCTGATAATTTTGGGATTATGGTTAATCAATTGGAATTGATTAACATTTGATGAGCCATGGATCTCGATGTGGCTTTCACAATCGGTTTCCAACAAAGTTTTTTCCTGACCTGTCGCATAATTATATTTCAATAGAAAGGCCGCTGCCAATAGAAAGCTGTATATAAAAAATTTTAATTTCATATCAGTATGCAAAAAACTCATCGCCCCCGGATGCATGGCACAATCTGTTCACTTTTAAAATTTTAGAAAGAAATAGCCGCCTCAAAAACCACCCCGTTAAATTTTCCCCCGCTAATATCTCCATGGGCTGGCCCATCATATTTCTGGACAACATAATCCAGCTTAAGCAATATGTTATCGATCATGTACCAGCCACCACCTATGTTTATGCGGTTTACGGTTGAGCCTTCGTTATCGGAAACTTTATTAAGACGTGTGCCGGCGTAAAAACTTTCAATCCTGTAAATAGCCTGCAGGGCCGTTTGGGTAAAATGTTGATTGGTATTGTTTAGTACCCCTTTCATGTCTTCGTATATCCCGAAAAGCTCCAGCCCATAAAACTGCAGGAAAATATTTCCCATGTAACTGTTCATTTCAGATTGTCCTGCGCCGGGGGACCAACGTCCGGAGCGGAAATTGTCACCTTCGGCATCCACGGTTTGCATCACGTTGTAGTAACGGGCACCTGCGCGGTCGCCATCCCAAAGGTAAGAGCCGCTATGTCCTTTTCCAACATGGTAACCCGAAATCGTAGCGCGCAACCTCAGGTCATCGGTAATATTTTTGTCGTATCCCACTTTCCAGTTGAAAACTAGGTCTTTGCCAAGGTCGTTCCCTGAACCATAATTCATCCTCCCATTGTTGGTACCAACCAGTGCGAGAAAGCCCTTGTTCCTGAACATCACTTCCAGGCCGGGATTGTTGGTGTAGGCATCCATAATCCAGTTGCCAACGAACGGGTTTGCCATTACATCCGCGTTGTTGCTTCTGTAAAAATGGGCATCTCCATAATTGGGCATCATTACGCCTGCTTTAATGGTGAGGTATTTCATGATGTTGTCGGTTGCCGGCAAAAAGGGCATCCGGTCGATGGTTAAATACCCCCCTTCAACCCAGGTGTCGTTATGATGGCGCGACGACATGTAAAAATTAATATGGGTCTGGATCCCTGGCGCCAAATCAGCGTTAATGTTGAGGTTGGCCGTGGGCAAGTTGAAATTGTTCTTCAGATCGATCAACTCTGCCCCGGGTGCCTTATGATTAAGTGTCTGCAATTGCATTGCAAACTCCCCTCCAACCTTCACTTTTGTCTTTTCAAATTCGTCCAACTTTTTTTCTTCCTCGAACTTTTGAGAAAAAGCTGCCTGGCCAAGAAACATGGCCACAATCAAAATAACTAATCTTCTCATGATATATACTTTTAAAACGTTTATAAACTACTGTTGTGCACTTAATTGCTTCTGTTAAACTCAAAATCAAATTTCATCTCTACCTCATCGTCTGTTTTTAAGGTTCCAAAAAAGGCAGTGGGCGGTTCTATCCCAAAATCAGACATTTTAAGGCGTACTGTACCTCTGGCCTTAAATTGCCGTTCGGAAATAATGCTAAAATCCACGGGCACTTTAATTTCCTTTATTTTTCCCGCTATGGTCAGCATGCCGGTTAAACTTGTGCTTTTCTCAGCCAAAATAAGCGCCCCGTCCCCTTTCAGGGCAAATATAATTTGGGGGAATTTCTTCTCTTTCAATGCATTGTGCGCTTTATTGTCCATGATGTTTTTACCGCTTTCCAACGCCGATACAGGGGTGGAAAATTTAATATATTGTATTTCGGAAATAGAACCGTCTGCTAACTTCAATCCGGTTTCGGCGCTGAAACCGGTCGATTTCATTTCCCAGTCATGTAAAGAAGAAGTACCGGTAACCGATAATTTGCTGGTTTTTTCGTTCAGCTTGTAAACGTTTTGTGCTGTTGCCGTAATCGCGAATAAAGAAGCGAGAATGCCAATTGTCAGGTGTTTAAAATTTATTTTTTTCATGTTAATATTTTTTTTATCCATTAGGGTTGCTGCATGCTAAGGTGCTGTACAGGTGGTTTAACTGCTACATTTATAATAAATAAAATCATTATTGTAATAAGTATTAAATAGCTCCACACAACAATGTTGCGTATTTTCCGATTGTCGATTTTTTTATCAATAAAAGGTAAAAGAACAAGCCCAATTAATATGAAAACCGGAAAAACGACCAAAGCGCCCAGTCCAAACCAATCTTCTAACTGATAAAGAGGTAAAAAAATCCATGGTGGTTTTGTCATTTCAACACCGGAATAAGGCCCCGGATATAGTTCAACAGGGAACATTGCTGCCAGAAATGCTACAAAGCCATAAATAGCCGCACTAAAACCGATTATCTTTTTCACATGGTCATAAAAAGTAATTGTTCGGGTTGATGTTTTCCCGGGGATTGGAGAAAGGCCGTTCAATTTCATTAAAACCAAATGAGGGACTAAAAAAATCAAAAGAAACAAAGGCAATATCAATACATGGGTGGTAAATAAGCGCATAACAGTCAAGGCGCCGCTTAGAAAACCTGCAATTACCCCACCCATAGGGACTAGTGCCAGTGATTCCAATGCGTGCTGATAGGCTTCGTAACCTTCCTGGTCCCATTTGATGGCTGTACCTGAAAAAAAGAAGGTAAATGTTATTACAAGTAAACCAATACCAAACATCCAGTTCCATTTACGCCTGCCCATATAGGAGCCTGTAAAAACAACCCTGCTTAT
>JBBRSO010000001.1:0-75292 GCA_038245405.1 Bacteroidales bacterium | reverse complement strand
GCCGATTTTCAAATCTCAAAATAGTAAAACCCAGGTTTTCAAAATATTGATCTCTTATCGTATCTTTTTCTATCATGTAATATTCACCATGAATATTCCCATCTAGTTCCACTATTATTTTTTTCTGTGAAC
The DNA here is from genome assembly GCA_038245405.1 of Bacteroidales bacterium. Classification (GTDB taxonomy): domain Bacteria; phylum Bacteroidota; class Bacteroidia; order Bacteroidales; family VadinHA17; genus LD21. The sequence goes on along the minus strand of JBBRSO010000001.1, from coordinate 75,160 downwards.
AATAAAAATTGCTTCAGCCGAATTCGAGTTATTCCTCAACCATTTGCGATTAGTTTCAAGATATTTCCTGTTAAATATGTGATCCTTCTTTTCCACATTGCAAAGATCTGCAATTTTTTGGATTGTTTCCCGTGAATAAACCACCCCGGCCCGGAAGCAATTTTTTAGTATTTCCGTAAATTCGTATCCGGGCCACCCCTCCTTTGAAAGGAGGGGAAATTTAACCGATTGTAATTCTGTAATTTACACCTTAGGTTGACGGCTATGCCCAGCATCCCTTAGAGGCTGATCATTTTGCTAATAATACTATCGATCTCATCTCTCGATACTTTTACAAACTTTTCTCTTCTTTCAAAGGCTTTATCGGGGATCTCCTTTTTATAGACTGTCTCAGCCTCAAAGTGTAACTCTGCGGGACCGAGAATAAAAAAGAAGCTCATGAGCACGCCATCAATCTGATTAAAAGGTGTAGCTGTATTAGGTTTTTCAACGTCCATTTCATTGGTATACCATACCTGAAAAATTTTGCCTTTCCGTGATGGAATGGTGACCTCAACATTCTTGCAGTTATATCCACAGATTACAGAAGTCTTTGAAGTCATGGTTAATACCATGCCATCCATTTCTTCAAAACCCGGGAATAGCTCTCCGGGTTTTAAGGGATAATAGTATTTAAGTGTAAACAGGCTGAAATATGTATCAAAAATTTCTTTTTTGGGATTCGTGAGATTAAGGATTCCTGAATTTCCAAAAGATGAAATCATTTCAAAAAGTATCTTGTTATCTTTGAATGATACTACCAGATCTTTAGGCAGAACTTCTCTCGGCATTGGACCGAAGTTTCCAGTATAATCTATATTATAATGGATCTCCCCCTGATTGATATACTTCCCTCCCCGTTCTTTACAGGAGAAACTTGTCATTGCGAAGATTACTGCAATGGCCAATACACAGTTGAATCTCACTATCTGGTATTTATTTTGATTTTCGTAAATGTAATATATTTTTTTAATTGGCACTCCGGCTGCTTATATTTAAAACGTTATTCGGAATGTGTATATAAATTCTCACTGGAATTTCAGTTCTTTGTTTCCTGGTCTGAATTTTGGTAATTTTGTGATATTTGAATTGTGTCCGACTGGTATTCAGACAGATTATTAAGTTTATTTCAGAACATATGAAGAAAAAACTTGCAGTTGTTGCACTCGGTGGAAACGCTCTTTTAAGAGGTGACCAGGCCGGAACTATTGAAGAACAGGAACAAAACACAACGGATACTCTCGAAAATCTTATTTTTCTGATCAATGAAGGATATGACATTGTAATTACTCATGGTAATGGACCCCAGGTTGGCAATATTCTTATGCGTAATGACGCGGGGGAACAACTATATGGAATAGCTCAGATGCCACTCGATATATGTGTGGCCGATTCTCAGGGAGGCATTGGTTATATGATAGAAAGGATCTTCAGAAATGTGCTCAATAAATACGGGATTAAAAAAAATGTGATATGCATCATTACCCAGGTTATTGTAGATGTTAATGACACCGCATTCACCGATCCGCAAAAAAGAGTCGGTAAGATTTATTCAAAAGAAGAGGCTGAAGACCTGTCAGCAAAAAAACAGTGGATATTTAAAGAGGAGGTAAAGACAAAGGCAGGCTTCAGACGTGTAGTACCTTCGCCTTTACCAATTGGGATAATAAACGATTCTATTATCTGTGATCTTGCCAGAAAAGGGAATATTGTTATAGCAACTGGAGGCGGGGGAGTGCCTGTTTATATTGATGAAAAGAATGATGTGCGTCCGGCAGAAGCTGTGATTGACAAAGATCTGGCATCTTCACTGCTTGCGACACAGATCGGCGCAGATGAATTTTATATTCTTACTGATGTTCCTTACATATATATTAATTATATGAAGCCTGATCAGGAAATAAAAGAATTTCTGAATTATAACGATACTCTTAAATATCTCAGCGATGGTCAGTTCGCCAAAGGCAGCATGGCCCCTAAAATAGATGCCTGTCTTAAATTCATAAAGAACGGCGGAAAGAAAAGTGTTATCACTGAAGCCTTCAAGCTCGCCGATAAGAAATACGGATCAAAGATAACTATGGAGTATGAGGAGTGAGGAAGAACACTATCCTTTCAGAAGTAATATTGAACAAATAAGTCTATTTTTGAACATTAATATTCAAGTTATTAAATTATCAAATTATCAATTATGACACCTGATCTTAAAAACCGTAATTTCTTAAAACTTCTTGATTTTACACCTGCAGAGATTACTTATCTCCTTAATCTTGCCGCGGACCTTAAGAAATCGAAAAAAGATATGACTGAAAAACAGCATCTTAATGGTAAAAATATAGCTCTTATTTTTGAAAAGGCATCAACAAGGACCCGATGTGCATTTGAAGTTGCAGCATATGATCAGGGAGCACATGTTACATATCTGGGTCCTACAGGTTCCCAGATAGGACAAAAAGAGTCTATGAAAGATACTGCCAGGGTGCTTGGTGGAATGTATGACGGTATTGAATATCGTGGATATGGACAGGCAATAGTTGAAGAACTAGGTAAATTTGCCGGTGTCCCGGTTTGGAACGGTCTGACCAATGAATTCCATCCCACACAGATCCTTGCAGATTTTCTAACAATGATTGAGCATTCGGACAAGCCACTTAATAAGATGATATTTTGCTATTTGGGTGATGCCCGCTATAACATGGGCAATTCTCTTATGGTTGGTTCTGCCAAAATGGGGATAGATTTCAGAATTGCCGCACCAAAGGACTATCAGCCTTCGGCAGAGCTTGTAGATCAATGCAGAGCTATTGCGAAGGAAACCGCTGCAAAAATTACTATTACTGAGAATGTTGAAGCGGCAGTAAAAGACGCCGATTTTCTGTATACCGATGTATGGGTTTCTATGGGCGAACCTGATTCAGTATGGGAAGAAAGGATCAGATTACTGAAGCCCTTTCAGATTAATATGAATGTTGTAAGATTGACAGGAAATCCATCTGTTAAGTTTCTGCATTGTCTGCCTGCATTTCATAACAGGGATACAAAAGCAGGAGAGGATATATTTAAAAAATTCGGTCTCGATGGTATGGAAGTAACAGAGGATGTTTTTGAATCAGAGCATTCTATTGTTTTCCATGAAGCAGAAAACCGTCTGCATACTATTAAAGCTGTTATGGTAGCTACGCTCGGCGATAAACTTTAGTCTCTATAGCCTCTGAGAAAATCAGATGATTATCTGCTTTATGAAATAGTAAGTCATAATGAATGAAGCCGCGAGTTTTAAACCTATTCCCATAAGAAATCCTAACAGGCTTCCGAAACCGGCTTTGAATGCATAGCTCAAATCATCTTTGAATATCATTTCGCCGACAAATGCTCCTATCAGTGGACCGATCACTATGCCCAAAGGACCAAGGAATAACCCGATTATGAGCCCGATAGTAGCACCCCGTGTTCCGTATTTTGATCCACCGAACTGTTTTGTGCCCCATACTGGTACAATGTAGTCGAGTATTGAAACCACAACCGCAATAATTGCCAGGATGACTAATGTAGTAATGGTAAAATGCCCAAATCTTGTAAAATGAAGGAATAGTAAGCCCAAGAAGCTAAGAGGAGGACCAGGTAGTACCGGAACCAGGCATCCGATTATTCCTGCGATCATAAAAAGGATCCCTAGAATAAGGAGTATATAATCAGACATTTAGACGTCTTATCGCTTGCCAAGGTCTTCAAATTCCACATTAGTAAATTCTTCTGTGGTCAGAGATATCTTTTCTTCGTGGGTTTCTGAATAAGAGGATGGTTCAGCTGATTTTGTTTCTTCAATACCGTTACCAATATATGAAACTGCGTCTCTTAATCCCTCTGTAAATTTCTCAAAGTCTTCTTTATACAGGAATATTTTATGTTTTTCGTAAAATACCTTGCCTTCTTTCCCTAAGCGTTTCTTGCTTTCGGTGATAGTAAGATAATAATCCTCTTTTCTGGTGGCTTTTACGTCGAAAAAATAAGTTCTTTTGCCGGCACGAACCACTTTGGTGAATATTTCTTCCTTTATGATCTTATCATCATGCCCATTAATGACCTCCTGTATTCCAGCTTCTTCTTCCATTTATAAGTCAGTTAGTGTTAGGGTTTAGGGTTTTGTATTGTCAAATGTAATAATTATTTTATCAAATCAAAACGCCTTTTGTTAATTGTATTTAGGTTAATATAAAAGAAATTATATTATGCTGAGGATTTATATTCATTTGACTAGTAGTAATATATGATAGAGGTATGTTTTCTGACCTGGTTTTTTAAAATCTAAAATGCTCTCAGGTGTTTTGAAGGTAAAGGAAAAAGAGTATTTTTGCTGCCAAAATTGAGGTTCTTTACAGATGATAAGCAGAAGATTATTACGTATAAAAGCTCTGATGGCTCTTTATGCTTTTAACCGCCGGGAGGAGGAGAGTCTTGCACAGGCCGAGACAGAATTGATGTTCAGTGTTAGTAAAAGTTACGATCTTTATCACTTTCTGCTGCTGCTTGTGTTGGAAATTGCAGATATAGCCAGTGAGAAAATTGATCTGGCACTGCAGAAGAGGATGCCTTCGCACGCAGATCTCAATCCCAAAAGACGGTTTATAGATAATCAGCTCATTTCACAACTTCGAAAAAATATTGATTTCAAGGACTATATATCCTCCAAAAAACTTTCGTGGGTAAATAATCCGCACATTCCCCGGCTGTTATACAATAAAATGTTAGTTTGGGAGGTGTATGAGGAATACATGAATGCAGAAAGTAATAACTATCAGTCCGACAAAAAATTCATTACCCGGCTTATTACTGACTTTTTCTCTAACTCTGAGGATCTTCAGTCAAATCTTGAGGAGCAAAGCATATACTGGAATGATGATATGGAATACATTTCATCTATGGTTGAGAAAACACTTAAAAAATTCAAAGCTGATTCAGGGGAAAAAATGGCTTTAATGCCATTATTTAAAAATGCTGAAGATGAGGAGTTTGTAAAGATATTATTCAGGAAGGCAATCGTTCATTCTAAAAAATGCTCAGAACTGATTGACAAAAATACCACAAACTGGGAGGTTGACAGAATTGCTTTAATGGACATTCTTGTGATGCAACTTGCTATAACCGAGATTCTGGAATTTCCTGAAATTCCGGTTAAGGTCACTCTTAATGAGTACATTGAGATAGCCAAATATTATTGTACCTCAAAAAGCAGTACATTTGTCAACGGGATTCTCGATAATATTGTGAAGGAAATACGTGAAGAAGGATTGTTTAATAAGTTTGGAAGAGGTCTTGTAGGAGAATCTTTAACTGATGAATAATTTTCAAAATCAGATTATCACATGAGAAACAGTTTGCTTAAATCATTGGTTCTTATTCTGTTGTTGACTTCAGGCTGCAGGTCAGGAGCCAGTAAGAATTTCGGGAACTCTGCTTCAGCTGAACCGGGAAACGGAGAAATTGCCTTCAAAGAATTTGAGCATAGTTTCGGAAAAGTTTCAGAAGGGGAGAAGATAAGCTACGTATTCACATTTGAAAATAAGGGGACATCCGATGTTGTCATAACTTCAGCATCAACAACATGCGGATGTACAGTTCCAAAATATGATAAAAAACCAATACCTCCCGGATCTGTTGGAAGTCTTGAGGTAGTTTTTGACACATCAGGAAGAAATGGTATGCAAACAAAGACTGTTACTGTGAAATCGAATGCCAAAACACCTGTTATAATATTAAAGATTACAGCTGAAGTTGTACAATCCAATAAATAGTAATAATTAAAAATTTTAAACAATGACCAATTTTGCGTATTTGTATTTGATGGGTCAGCCCACAGGGGCGGCAGGACAGACCAATCCTCTCTTAACGTTCCTGCCACTTATCCTCGTTTTTGTTGTTTTTTATTTTTTCATGATCAGACCTCAGATGAAAAAACAAAAGGAGATGACCAACTACAGAAGTTCTCTCAAAAAAGGGGATAAAGTCATCACTACCGGTGGAATATATGGTAGGGTAAATGAAATAAAAGATACTTATGTGACCATTGAAGTAGGTGGTGATGTTAAATTGAAAATTGATAAAAACGCTCTGCTGAAGGATCCTTCCTCCGACGAATCATAATTCTGCGTGAGAGGGGATGAAGGCATACGGTCAGATAACCGTGTCAGAAAGGGAACAAGAGTGATTAAGAGAGATATTGCAGTTTTTGCATTCTTCCTTTTTCTCTCTTTTATTTTCTGGTACCTTAATTCACTCGGAAAAGAAGTGGAAGCAGAAATTAACTACCAGGTGAAGTATACCAACGTGCCAAAGGAAAGAGCCATTGTGCAGGATCAACCTTCCCAACTGGAATTGTTTCTAAAGGGACCTGGATATTCAATACTCAAACTTAAAATTTCAAGGGGGAAAGCGCCAGTGGTTATCGACATTTCAAAAGTCAATTATAAAAGAGCTCAGGGTGATAAAGGTTTGAATTATTATATTGTTACATCAGGACTTGCAAAAAGCCTTAATGTTCAGATGAGATCGGGTTGCGAGATAACATCAATAAAGCCCGATACACTTTTTTTCAGTCTTACTAAGATTATTGCAAATTCCTCTGCAATCACTTATAGCAAAACTGATAGTAAAAAGAAAAATTAAAGTCTCAGAATAGGTAATAATCACAAAATGATCAAATCCCATGCTTAAACTTGGTGTCACAGGTGGAATTGGGAGCGGAAAGACCTCTGTCTGCAGGGTATTTGAAGTTATGAAAATTCCTGTATTCTCAGCCGACAGAGTTGCAAACGAAATTATGGATACTGATAAAACCATAATTGATGGCTTAAAATCAATTGCCGGTGGAAAGATTTATCTTAACGGAAGTCTTGATCGCCCATCTTTGTCAGCTCTGATATTTAATGATTATGAGCTTCTTGGGAAAGTTAATTCGCTGGTACACCCGGCCGTTTTCAATACTTTTGCAAAATGGGCATCAGAACAATCCTCACATTATGTTATCATGGAAGCTGCAATCCTGTTTGAGAGTGGAGCTTTCAAGCTTGTAGACAGGGTGGCTACAGTAGTTGCCCCGCTTGAAGAGAGAATTACAAGAATAATTCAGAGGAATATGCTGTCGAGAGATCAGATAGCTGAACGGATGAGAAATCAGATGGATGACTTGACCCGTTCGAAGCAATCCGATTATATTATAAATAATTCCGAGAATGATATGATCATCCCTGTCATTCTTAAAATTCATTCCGATATCTTAAAAATTATTAATACTCAGATCTGATGGGAATATTTGGGAAATGGCTTGGTGGTGGCCTTGGCTTTGTTATGGGCGGACCGATTGGTGGATTACTGGGTTTTCTGGTGGGTTCGATGATCGACGGAACAACTATTCAAACTTCGTCATATAACCAGGGTACTGCCAGAACCAGCCAGGGCGATTTTGGTATGAGTCTGCTTGTACTCGTGGCAGCGGTAATGAAATCAGATGGTAAAGTGGTAAAGTCAGAACTTGATTATGTTAAGCAATTCTTTGTCAGGCAGTTTGGTGAGCAATCGGCAAAGCATGCGCTTCTTACTCTGAAGGATATTTTAAAACAGGAAATTCCTGTCAGAGAAGTTTGCCTCCAGATTAAAGAGAACATGGATTATTCTTCGAGGTTACAGCTGTTACATATCTTATTTAATATTTCTCTGGCAGATGCGGTAATTCACCCGCTTGAATTTCAGGTTATTGAGAAGATTTCATCCTACCTGGGAGTACACACAAGCGACTTTTTATCAATAAAAAACATGTTTATTCCCGAAACAGACTCTGCATATAAGATTCTGGAAATAGAACCTTCAGCTACAGATGATGAAGTTAAAAAAGCTTACAGGAAAATGGCTGTCAAATATCATCCCGACAAAGTCAATCACCTGGGAGAAGAAATCAGGAAGTCGGCCGATGAGAAATTCGCAAGGGTTAATGAGGCATATAATAAGATAAAGAGGGAAAGAATCATGAATTAATCAGGTAATCTGAAAATAAATCAGGTTATGGATCAGAATTACTAATTCAAGAATTAAATTTGCACATAAATTACTTAAGAGATGATATTAAAAGAGATTCTATCAATTTCCGGAGAACCTGGACTTTTTAAATTTATAGCTCAGGGGAAGAATGCTATAATTGTTGAGCATCTGGAAACGAAAAAAAGAAGCAGTGCATATGGTTCTGCTAAAGTAAGTTCTCTAGAGGACATTGCAATATTTACAGAAACCGAGGATATGCCTCTTGGAAAAGTGTTTGACCTGATCTATGAAAAGGAAAATGGAGGACCGGCAATAGACTCTAAATCAGATGCTGCCAAACTTAAAACCTGGTTTGAGGATATTCTTCCCGAGTATTCAAGGGATAAAGTTTATATGAGCGATATCAAGAAACTGGTAAGCTGGTATAACATCCTCCATACACTCGATCTTCTGAAGAAAGATGAACCTGAACCTGCCGAAACAGAGAAATCAGAAGCCACTGAGAAAGAAATTGCTCCCGTGGCAGATAAGAAAAAGAAAAAAGCTACAGGAGTGAAACCACCCTCCCGCAATGAGGGATAAGAAAGTGGGTAATGCCTGAGCAGGATTTAGACCAGCATCTATGAATTTTGGAGGTCATGAGGTAGTTTATAATTATGAGGAATCAGGTATAATTATTGTGCCTGTACCTTATGATGAGACCAGTACCTGGATGAAGGGAGCCGACATGGGTCCGGATGCCATTCTCAGTGCTTCAGTTAATCTTGAATTCTACGACCTTGAAACAGCATCGGAAGCTCATCTGAAAGGAATTCATACAATACCTCCAGTCCTTGAAAAAGAGACTCCGGGAAGACTCGTTTCAGCCGTTCATGATAAGGTAATCTCACTTTTAACAGAAAAAAAATTCCCTGTGGTTATTGGTGGTAACCACACTGTATCAATAGGAGCTATTAAAGCCTTCTCCGAATATTTCGATAATATTTCTGTACTTCAGCTTGACGCACACGCTGACCTTCGTCAGACCTATGAGGGTTCGGAATTTAATCATGCCTGCGCAATGGCAAGGGCACGCGAATACGTTCCGATAGTACAGGTCGGAATACGAAGCATGTCGGTAGAAGAATTGCCATTTGCTGAGAAAGACAGGATGTTCTGCTCGCATGAGCTATTTTATGATAAAAACCTTTATAAAAAAGCACTTGACAAACTCTCCGAAAACGTCTATATCACAATAGATCTCGATGTTTTTGACCCTTCAATCATGCCTTCCACCGGTACTCCGGAGCCAGGAGGACCGGAGTATTTTGAACTAATGCATTTTATGAGGGATGTTATTAAATCGAGAAATGTAGTTGGTTTTGATATTGTGGAACTATGCCCCTCAGCAACAAATAAAGCTCCCGATTTTATCGCAGCAAAGATTATTTACCAGCTGCTTAGCTATAAATTTGCCTGATTTATTTCCGTCTCAAAGTCACTTTAGTCACTCTAGTCACTCTAGTCACTTTAGTCACTCTAGTCACTCTAGTCACCCTCCTTCGCTTTCTCCCATATCACATTCATCTCATCCAGACTCATATCGTGCAATGAAATACCCTTTATAAGTGTTTCATTTTCAAGATAATTAAATCTTTTTATGAACTTTCTGTTTGTTTTCTCAAGAGCTGCCTCAGGATCAATATCATAAAGCCTGGCCGCATTTATGATTGAAAAAAGTACATCGCCAAGTTCTGATTCAATCGAAGCGGTATCATGGTTTTCTATCTCGGTTTTAAGTTCAGAAATCTCTTCCTGAACTTTATCCCAGATCTCCTCACGGTTTTCCCAGTCAAAGCCAACACCCCTCACCTTTTCCTGTATACGATTGGCTTTTATTATTGCAGGTAACGAGGAAGGAACACCAGAAAGAACAGGTTTATATCCTGTATTCTCTTTAATCTTAAGTTGCTCCCAGTTCTCCTCAACCTCTGAAGCACCTGAAACTTTTACATCACCAAAAACGTGAGGATGCCTGTAAATCAGTTTTTTGTTGATGCCTTGCAACACATCAGTCATAGTAAAAAAACCATTTTCCGAGGCTATTTTTGCATAAAAAACAAGGTGAAGCATAAGATCGCCCAGCTCATTTTTTATTTCTTCATTACTTCCCGAAGATATGGCATCCGCGAGCTCGTAAGTTTCTTCAATCGTTAATTTCCTCAGACTTTCATTTGTCTGCTTCATATCCCAGGGACATTTTATCCTGAGTTCATCAATTATCTCAAGAAGCCTTTTAAACTCTTCAAGGCTGTTATTTTTATCATTCATAAGGTAAGTATTAAAACAAACGGTTTGGTGAGGCAGTTTTGGTGGCATTATCAATCCGCAATACCGATCCGACTGTGAGGCTGAGTAATTCAGACACATCTGCACCGTTTATTGAGATTTCAAGAAGATCGAATTGATTAAACCTTGCCAGCATCTCGCCTACAGGTACATCGCTATATCTGTTTGAAATGCTGTCTGTATAGTTTTTATTGCTCTGAATAAGGATCCTGTATGCTTTATTTTCAAACACACGATAGAAGATTTCTTTTGTGATATTTGAAATAGCATTCCCGTAAGAGTCGATAAATATTATACTTCCTATTATTACATCTTTATCGATCGTTGCCCTGAGTGGAACTCTTTCACTGAGACTTGCAACGGATTTGCCAAGTTCTGACAGTTTCCTGCCTGAAATAATATCTGCTGCAGCTTTGGCAAATATTTCAAGCTCATCCATGTTTCCCGGATTGTCAATTTTTATTACCTCGTCGGGTTCAGAATTCAAAATAAGTTTAAAAATACCATTATCTGTCCCAATGAAGTAATGCTCTCTGGCTCTGACTATCAGATGGTCCTGACCAGAATATGCTTCAGAATGAACACAAATGATATGAACTGTCCCTTTTGGATAATTATTATAAGTATTCCTGATAATGAAGGAGGCTTGAGAGATATTGAAAGCAGGTATGTTGCCTGCATTATCGATAATGATTGTTCCCGGGCATTTACTGCAAAGCTTGCCCTTAATGATTCCATGATAGACATCATCGGGCTTCCACTCTGTTGTTAATGTAATTACCGGCATATTAAAAAACTTATAACAAAGATAATCTTCTAAGCAAAAAATAACCTTACTTTGTACGGTACATTGATTTTTTTTATGAACTATTTACCATGTTTCGATCAGAATCCGGGATATGGGAATTACGACCTTTAATTTTTGTTAGGTTTAATGACAGAGATAAGCATTTTTCTTGAAGATATTGATCCCGTAGTTTTCTTCGGCACAAACAATTCGCTGCTTGATAAAATCCGCAGCTTTTTTCCTAAAATAAAAATCATGGCCAGAGGCAATGAGATAAAATGTATGGGAGAGGAGAGCGAGATAACATTATTTGCCGGGAAATTTAATGAGCTCATTGAGTATTACAGAAAATACCACCGACTCGATATACAGGATATTGAGAAATACCTCTTTGATGCAGATCATATGAAATCCGCATCAAATGGTGATTTTGAACAGGTACTTATCTTCGGAACAAGCGGAAAGCCGGTCCGTGCCAGGACTGTTAACCAGTTGCTTCTTGTAAATGATTATAAGTCTAATGATCTGATAATTGCAGAAGGCCCTGCGGGAACTGGAAAGACATATACGTCAATTGCTCTGGCAGTAAAGGCTCTCAAGGACAGGGAAGTAAAAAAAATAATTCTTACCCGTCCCGCGGTGGAAGCTGGCGAGAGACTGGGGTTTCTTCCGGGCGACATGAAAGAGAAGCTTGATCCGTACCTGCAGCCGCTTTACGACGCTCTTCACGACATGCTGCCATTCAAGAAACTTGAGACATGGCTCGAAGATGGTACAGTGCAGATCGCACCACTGGCTTTTATGAGAGGACGTACTCTGGAAAATGCATTCGTCATACTCGATGAGGCACAAAATGCTACTATAAGCCAGCTTAAGATGTTTCTGACAAGGATGGGGGTTAGCTCAAAATTTATCATGACAGGCGATACTACACAGATCGACCTTCCCAAGAAAACCGATTCAGGCTTGCTGATGGCGATGAGAATTCTTGCTGGAATTGAAGGCATCTCAATAATAAAATTCGGCGAAGACGATATCGTGAGACACAAACTGGTGAAGAGAATAGTGAGAGCTTATGAAAATGAAGAAATTGAAACAGAAAAGGTGAAAAATAATAATAAATAAACTCTGTGGTCCTCTGTGCTTCCCTGTGCAACTCTGTGTAAGTTCTTCTTTTTAGTTACACAAAGAGACACAGAGGAGACATAGAGGACCACTGAGGATAAAAACAAAAAAATGGCAAAGACAATCTTAACATCCAGCTACAATTTCCCGGGTCAGAAAAGTATCTATAAGGGAAAAGTAAGAGACGTTTATAACATAAATGACAAATATCTTCTCATGATCGTTTCCGACAGGATCTCCGCATTTGATGTGGTGCTTCCCAAAGGTATTCCTTATAAAGGACAGGTGCTTAATCAGATAGCAGCAAAATTTCTGGATGCAACAAGTGACATCGTTCCCAACTGGAAAATTGCAACGCCCGATCCTACAGTTACTTTCGGTCACAGGTGTAAACCATATCCGATAGAAATGATTGTGAGGGGATTTCTGACAGGAAGCTCTTGGAGGACTTATAACTCAGGTTCAAGAGATATCTGCGGTATTAAAATTCCGGAGGGAATGAGAGAACACCAGCGTTTTGCTTCTCCCATAATAACACCTACCACAAAGGCAGAACAGGGAAGGCACGATGAAGATATCTCACGCGAAGAGATCATAAGAACAGGGCTTATTCCGGAAGAAGAATACCGTATTATTGAACAGTATACAATGGATGTATTCCTTAAGGGTTCTGAAATTGCATTGCAGCATGGTCTGATTCTTGTAGATACTAAATATGAATTTGGCAAGAAGGATGGAAAGATCTACCTTATCGACGAGATAAATACACCAGATTCGTCGAGGTACTTCTATGCTGATTCTTACCAGGAGAACTTTGAAAAGAGCTTGCCACAGAAGCAGCTATCTAAGGAGTTTGTAAGGGAATGGCTTATGCAAAACGGATTTCAGGGACTTACAGGTCAGGTTGTGCCAGATATGACAGATGACTTTGTAAACCAGGTATCAGAACGATACATCGAGCTATTTGAACGGATTACAGGTGAGAAATTTGTAAAAGCAGATATAACAAACGTTCCGGACAGGATAGAGAAGAATTGTATAAAATTTCTTAAATCGTTATAATTCAGGAGAGTTAAATAATATTAAAACAATGAAAATTTTTAACCTGATAAAAATTCTGCCGGTTTTATTCTGTTTCCTTTTCATCAACAATGCTGCACATTCGCAGGTACCTGTTGAGAGATCGAAAAACAAAGTAGTCATATCTGGTATAGCGTATTTTGTACACCAGGTAAAAAAGGGAGAAACTGCATATTCAATATCCAGAGCCTACGGAATATCCGTTGAAGATCTTACCCGGGAGAATCCTCCCGCCGTGTATGGAATAAATGAAGGACAGACTCTCAGGATTCCGGTCCAGTTGGTTACAGATCCTAAAACCGCCGTCGATACAGTAATTAAAAAACATGATGATACCCGTTTCATCTATCACAATCTTAATCCCGGAGAAACAATATATTCACTTTCAAAAATATTTGGGGTTTCTGAAAATGATATTATGCAGAGTAACCCCGGACTAGAATTGACAAAGCTATCCATAGGAACTGAACTTGCTATTCCGAAACGGGAGTTCATGAATACCCAGCAGAAATTTGACGATAATGATAATAACTATATATATCACAAAGTATTAATGGGTGAAACTCTTTCATCAATTGCCAGACTATATGGTTTATCGGTAAGGCAAGTAAGAAAGGATAACAAGGATGTCAGATTTCCTCAGGTAGGAGATTATGTAAGGATCCCGGGAGCTAAAAAAGCAGAAATAGAAGAGGAGGCTGAACAAGTAAAGATGGATACCGTTGTACCGGTAGCTGAAATACAGACATTGAACGTAGACAAATCAGCAGGGTTTACTCCCGTAAAAGATCTGAAAGGCTCATTAGATGTAGCAGTTTTACTGCCATTCTATCTTTCAAAGAATGCCACTCGTACCGACACTGACTCAACTAAGCTGATAAAGGGAAAATATAAAACCACAATTGTTTCTGAGGACTGGATCTATCCCGGTAGTATTGATTTTATAGAAATGTACAATGGGATTCTGCTTGCGGCCGATACGCTGCGTTCACTGGGTCTGAATGTAAACATTCATACATACGATGTTAAGAGTGATACGGTTGGAGTAACCAGATTAATAAATTCGGGTAACCTGTCAACAATGGATCTCATAATTGGACCAGTATACTCGCATAACCTTGCAATAGTATCATCATATGCTGCCACACGTGGGATCCCAGTCGTATCACCGGTTCCGCTTATGAATAATTCTGCATTGATAAGGAATCCGACTCTTTTTATGGCCAGTTCATCCCTGGAAATTGCGCAGAAAGCACTGGCAAAAAAAATCAGTGAGTACTACGATCATAATATCGTTTTTGTCAATGCCGATACAGCTGGCATAGATTACGATGTCAAAAGGTTTAAAAGTCTGATATTTTCTGAATTGAGCTATAAGATTCCATATGAGGATATCAGGTTTAAAGAATTTAAGTTTTACAGTAAGTCGATGTTTAACAACGATTCAATAAACAGGCTTAGTCATGCTCTTTCTGAACAGTCAAAAAACATTATCATTATCGCTTCGGAAGATGCCCCGGTAATAAGTGAGTTAATTGATAATATCAGCAGCCTTTCACGTCGTTTTGATATAAAGGTCTTTGCATATCCGATAATCAGGGAACTTAACAGACTTGAACAGAAGGAACTTTTTGATATGGATATCCTCGTCTATTCACCTTACTGGATTGATTATTCTAAAAAGATAGTTAAGCAGTTTAATAATAATTACCTGAATAAATTTCACACTCAGCCTCTCGAAAAAAGCTATGCATGGCAAGGTTATGATATAGCCTACTACTTCTTAAGCGGTATAGCATTGAACGGTAGCAGGTTTGTTGAGCATCCCGAAATTCATTACCCTGAATTGCTTCAGAGCGAATATGATTTCATTCGTAGAAATCCGGGCGATGGATTTGAAAACCAGAAGCTTTTCATGGTAAGATATGCAAAAGACTACGAAGTTATCCTGGAAGATGATAATAAAAAAACTCAATAATTCAGTGACTTATCCCTTGCAGTTGGAAAAGTCAATGGATTTTTACTTTTTTGGAGGTAATAAAGGGAAGTTATGTTAATAATAATTAACAATCGGGAATATTTTGTAGTCATAATTTGTCTATAGCATTAGTATGATCAACGAGTCGTACATCGTAACAGAAGAATATGATCTGATAAAAGCATCTCTCAATGGTGATAAAAAAGCATTTGGAGTAATTGTAAATCGCTATCAGAAAATGGTTGCACGTACGGTAAAAGGAATGCTCGGAGATTCTGTTTTTGCTGAGGATATTGGACAGGAAGTATTTATTAATCTTTTTTATGCTTTACCTGAATTCAGGGGAGACGCTAAACTTTCAACATACATTCAGAGAATAGCTGTGAATCTGACACTAAATGAGATAAAGAAGCGGAAAAGATTCTTTTCAACATTCTCGCACAAAGGTAATAATGAAATGCATGAGATTGAAATTGCAGATCATAGTTCGGAAGAAAGGAGTGAAGCTGCTGAATTGGTTAATAAAGCATTATCAGAAATGGACCCGAAATTCAGAATTATTGTTACCATGAGGATGCTGCAGGGATATTCAACTAAAGAGACGGCTGAAATACTCGATCTGCCATTGGGTACTGTACTTTCCAGATTATCCCGTGCACAGGGACAGCTTAAAAATATTCTTTTAAAACTATAAAATATTATAACCACAATGAACACATCAGAAATTAAACTACTGATAATCGATTCCCTGAAAGCAGAAACTGATACATCAAAAGTTCCTGACGTTCTTGAGAATGTGGGTCTGGCATATAATTTCAATGAAGCATTCAGCGACAAAGTAGTTAATAAATTATTCTCTGCCGGACTAAGTTTAACAAAACAGGTTGAATTTGTAAAATACATGAATTTTGCCTTCTACCGTGTTGCTCTAACCGGTATCGCTGCTATTATTATCCTTCTTATTTCTATTTTTTTAAATGAAGGATCATTATCATTCAATTCATTTCTGGGATTAAGTGATAACTATAATGAAAGTATTGTTAGTCTTTTAACCGGTAATTAGTATACAATGAAAACCAGATCGATACTCGTTATCCTTTTCACTCTTATCATCGGATTTGTTATTGGTATGCTAACTTCAGCCCAGTTGAGAGCGCACAGATTAAATCCTGTAAGAGTTTATTTTTCCGAAGAAAGATTCAGGGATGGATTTTACAACGCAATACAACCTGATGAACAGCAGAAAGCAAAAATTGAAGTCATTCTCGATAAATATGCTAAAATAAACAGTGGGATCCAGACCAATTTCAGAAAGGAGCTTGATGAAAGTATGAAAGAATTCAGAAAAGAGATCGATTCAAAACTTACAAAAGACCAGCTTGCCAGATTGAAGGATCTCGACGACAAACGTCAGCAAATGATAAGGCATAACTGGAAAGACCACAACAATGATACTGCTGACATAAGACGCGGCAGACGTCACTTCGACGACCCTGGCAGAGGTGGCAGGTTTCCCGGGAAAGATGATTCTTTAAGGTTGAGAGACATTAAATAGTAAATAGTCAAGAAGGATTGGCAAATCATCAGGATTAACTCCAAGAGAAATGAGTAGTGTGCGATCTTCAGCAAAGATAGTTACAAACTGATCTTTTTTTAATTCCCCTGTTCCCAAACTCTGTTTGTATAGATTCACAGCTTCTTTTTTCTTACCCTGGCATAGAGCTAGATGACCTTTGTTTATAAGATCATGAGAATTTAGCTTACCGGCAGACAGCCTCTCATAATATTTCTCTGATTCGTCAAAACGTCCAAGCGCAAAATAACAGAATGCAATTGGTCTGAGTATTTTAAGATTACCAGGTTCATTATATTCAACTCTGAAATAATACTTCAATCCTTCTTCATAATTTCTTAGATCCAGATAGCAGTGTGCTATCATAATAACAGTATGAATATTCTTAGGCTCAAGTTCATAAGCTTGCTGATAGTATTCGAGGGCATCTTCATTCTTACCTAATCTCCGGAGACAAAACCCGATTTTCTTTATTGTCCAGACCTTCCTGTCGATCAGGTCGGCTCTTTTGTAAAACTTGAGTGCCTCCTCATAATCTGAGATCTCCTGGTAACAATAACCAATTTTTTCATATAACTGTATATCAGAAGGCGTTTCATTCAGTTGTTTGAGAAAAAGCTGAAGAGCATCAGCGTAAAAATTCTTGCTGAAAAAATAATCGGCAAGACCTGCTTCCGCTTCCGAAGCATTGCATGTAAGTTTGAAAAATTCAGAATTGTAAATATCAAGCTTACCTATAAACAGATCTTCAAATTCTTTTTTATAAGGTGAAAGCTTAAAAAACCTGTAGATATCCTGCAGATATTGTGTTATCGATGTCCTATATTCTTTATAAGGATCTGTGCTGGAGTCTTCCTCGTTTAACTGCTGCAAGCCTTCAAGTTCCATCCTGAATACTTTTAACATCATGCTTTTCTGTGCTGAAGGCAGATATTTCAGATTAAGTAGCAGAGAATATTTGTCCGAGTTGCAGATGAATGGCGTCTTGTATAAAGCCTCTGCAAGCTCATTCGTGCCCGGACCGAGTATCTCGTCCCTGTAAATCTCATCAACCGTTTCATGGTCGGGATAAAATGGTACAAACCAATTTTGAAAGTCCTTAAAAAAATCGAAATGCTTCATATTTGCGAATGCTGACATGTAAACATCCGCTCCTTCCATTTGAAGCTTTGTCAACTCTTCCATGGTCTTGAATATCTCCTCTGAATCACTGAACATTTCAGACCAGTCAGGATTTTTCTCCTCCATCTTATCTTTAGGCAGGATATTATCCAGATCAAGTTTCTCCTCAATCATAGGCTTTAGTTTCGCCACCTGTGGCAGTATCTCATTCTGAAGCTTACGGCTCAGGTTCTCTGTTTCACGGGAACGTATGATCTGGAATACTATAATCCTGCAATGTTCTCTGAATCTTGTCTCACGGCTCATCTCAATAATCCTGTCAGTTACGTCGGGGTATAGCATGATCCTGTTGTTGTAGTAATGAAGATTCAGTATTAGTCCCGTGAGAGCCCTTTCCATAACCTGCTGCTGTCCGGCCTTATAGATATTTATAAGATGAATAAGTTTTTCCGATTGCCATGTTCTGAAAGAACTCAATGTGATAGCTGTTGTAAACAGACTTGCTTCATACCATCTGAATTTTCCAGATTTCAGGATAATATTTATAAGACTCTTTTCAGCCTCACCATAATAATCTGTTAACCAGAGATGGTTGAACATGTTCTTAATCAGATGCTTGTGTTTCCTTGATATTTCCGAATCAGGGTCGGGATTGATCTCGTGGCTTAATTTGAGCCATTCATCCAGTTCTAACTTAAACACCAGATCATCAACCGTTTCTATAATTGTTTTTCCGCTGAGCTTCATTTCTTTCTCAGTCTGTTGTTTTACCCAGTAGGTATGCCATCCTGAATTATGTGACAATATGTCCTGCCTTGCTCTGTCCGATAAGCCAAGAATAGATTGTATGAGCTTAAGATAAATCTTGTTTCTTTCGGGGTCCTCGATTCCTTCTATGGTATAAGTCAGCATATTCCGGTAGGTCATCTCCAGGTTTTCATACTCATTACGCATGTCTCCTGATGATGCACTGTTGATCATATTAGACAGAATATCAAGACTCTGTTTAATCTTCTTTTCGGAAATTAATGTGCATAGCTTTTTATGTTGCTGTATAACTTTTGAAACATCCATATTCTTCCTTTTAATCTTTTGATGATGAATGACAATTTATCATAAATCATGTAGAATTCATATATGCAATAATCAGACCGTTTCTGATGAAGAGATGCAACCCCTAAATCCCTTTAACCATGACAACCCCCTAAATCCCTTTAACCATGACAACCCCCTAAATCCCCCAATTGGGGGACTTTGAAAACTGCCAGTGTGTGGAGCCCCCCAAATGGGGGGTTGGGGGGTTGCTGAGGAAAGATTGATGGGATAGGTGCTCTATGCTTCTCTGTGTAACAAAAAAAATAAAAGAACTTACACAGAGTTACACACAGAACTACAGAGTTACACAGATAAATAAAGCCAAAATATTTGATTAAATTAGCACCGTGAAAACTCAGAACAATTTCAATAGTAAATGGCTGCCTACAACTAATAAAGAGGTTGATCTGCTGGGATGGAAAGATCTTGATGTAATTATATTCAGCGGAGATGCTTATGTTGATCATCCTTCATTTGGCGCTGCAGTTATCGGAAGGATAATTGAAGCAGAAGGATTAAAAGTTGCAATTGTTCCGCAACCAAACTGGCAGGACGATCTCAGAGACTTTCGCAAGATGGGGAAACCAAGGTACTTCTTCGGTGTTACAGCCGGTAATATGGACTCCATGGTAAATCACTATACCGCTGCCCGCAGGCTGAGATCCGATGATGCCTATACTCCCGGTGGAAAATCGGGCTTCAGACCCGACTATCCGACAATTGTTTATACAAAAATTCTTAAACAGCTATTTCCTGATGTTCCTGTGGTTATAGGAGGAATTGAGGCTTCAATGAGAAGGCTGACACACTACGACTACTGGAAAGACAAGCTTGAACCTTCCATACTCCAGAGCAGCAGTGCTGATTTACTGATTTATGGAATGGGTGAGCAGCCACTGCGTGAACTTTTGCGATTATTGATAAAAGGTGCTCCATTTGTAAGTCTGAAAACGATACCCCAAACAGCAGTAAGCATAGGCAAAGATGAACCACTTCCTGAACAAAATTTGTGGAGAGATATCTCTCTTAATTCATTTGAAAAATGCATTACGGAGAAAGCACTCTTCTCCGAGAATTTTGTAAAGTTCGAAAAGGAATCAAATAAGCTGAATTCTTCACGGCTGAATGAGATCTCAGGAGATATAAAGATTGTGGTCAATCCACCTTTTCCGCCAATGGAGGAAGACGAAGTTGATCGATCATTTGATCTTCCTTATATGTATCTTCCTCATCCGCGTTACAATAAAAAGGAAGACATACCGGCTTATGAGATGATAAAGTTTTCAGTGAATATTCATCGCGGGTGTTTCGGCGGCTGCAGCTTTTGCGCAATAGCATCACATCAGGGTAAACAGATTATAAGCAGGTCGGAGCGATCTATACTAATGGAGATTGAAACAATCTCGAAGCTGCCGGATTTTAAAGGTGTTCTTACTGATCTGGGAGGCCCTTCAGCGAATATGTACAGGATGAAAGGCAGCGATAGGAAGATCTGCCAGGTTTGTTCAAGACCTTCATGTATCTGGCCATCCGTTTGTCAGAATCTGAATACCAGTCATAAAGAGCTTACTGCCCTTTACCGCAAGGTAGATGGATTAAAGGGAATCAAAAAGTCATTTATCGGAAGCGGAGTGAGGTATGATCTTCTCTTTCCTGAATGGAACAAAAAGGCAGGAAGAGATGAAGGTGAATATCTGGAAGAACTGATAAAAAATCATGTCTCAGGAAGATTGAAAGTTGCACCGGAACATACATCGTCACATGTCCTCTCATATATGAGAAAGGCTCCCTTCGATCTTTTCAAAAAACTTAAAAAGCGTTTCGATGGAATCAAAATGAAGAATGATCTCCGCTGCGAAATAATGCCATATTTTATTTCAGCACATCCCGGTTGCACCGATGATGATATGAAAGAGTTGGAGAGGGAGGTAAAAAGCATGGGTATTAAGCCCGAGCAGGTTCAGGACTTCACACCGACTCCGATGACTCTTTCGACATTAATGTACTATACAGGGCTTGATCCTTACACAGGGAAGAAAGTATATGTTGCCAGAAGCATTGATGATAAACGACGTCAGAAGGAATATTTTTTCTGGTATAAAGAAAGGCCCAAAGGCGCAACGGTTCAACGGGTCAAAGGCGCAACGGCGCAACGGCGCAATGGAAGAAAATGAGCGAAGCAATCTCATAGCTCCACCATATACCTCACAAATTTCCCTGTCTTCATTGCGTACTCTATCTCGCTCTTCGTCGAAGAACCAATATAACCCCCCACATTGATAACAAAGATCTCATCCGCCAGATCAATCTTCCTCTTATGCATATCGTCGAGCATTTGCTTGGTTCCCTCAGACCATACTTCCTTGTCGCCTGAATGACCAAATAAACCGACACTGATAACGATATCTCCTTCAAGGGTAAGCCGCTTTTGTTCAGCTATAAACTCGTCCTTGAATTTTGTGCTACCGCACAGAGTGATGATTTTGTATTTTCCGATCATGGTGTAAATCTAAGAAAGTTTTGGTTTTCTTCATTATTGGCCACACCTTGGCATGACCAAAAAAAACCGGGAAGAAAACTCATCCCGGTTTAAATCTAATTCAGCTTTAAATGCATATCGGGGAAATGTAAAATCTGCAATCCCCAATGTGCAATCTGCAATTCCTCTATTCGTATTCTTTAAGTATGTTTTTGACATCGTCAGGGGCAACCCTTCCGTAAGTCTTTTCGCCAACAAGCACAACAGGTGCCAGTCCGCATGCGCCAACGCATCTGAGGCTTGACAATGAAAATTTGTTATCAGTTGTTGACTGACCTACCTGTATTCCAAGTTCTTTTTTAAACTCGTCGAGAACTTTTTCAGCACCTCTTACATAGCATGCTGTTCCCAGGCAAATACTTATAGGGTGTTTGCCTTTTGGAGTCATTGTGAAGAATGAATAGAAGGTTACTACTCCATATACCTTTGCGACGGGCATGTTGAGTCCCTCTGAAACAACTTCCTGTATTTCTGCCGGAAGATATCCGAAGTGCTCCTGACATGAATGGAGGACATTTATGAGTTCCTGGGGATCATTATTAAAAGTAGTGCATACTCCTTTTATAAAGTCCACATCATCTTTTCTTAATTCTATTTTTATATGAGACATAACCGTGAATTTTATTATTGTCGAATATTTTTACTATTTTTTAATTACGACCTTTTTCTGTTTGTCAAAGTATTCTGTGTGAAGCAAATGATGTGCTTTTTCACTTCCCGGCTTGCCGAGAAACTCGTCATACAGCTTTATAATAAAAGGATTCTCGTGTGATTTCCTGAGGGGTTTTTTCTTGTCTTCCGCATATATTGCGGCAGAACGTGCTTTAAGGATCTCAGAGTTTCCATGGTGCAGTGGCTGTCCGCCGCCACCAATACATCCTCCGGGGCAGGCCATGACTTCAATAGCATGAAATTGTGATTTGCCTTCTCTGACGTCATTAAGCAATTTTCTTGCATTTCCTAAACCATGTGCAATACCAATTTTTACAGGAAGTCCATCGAAATCGATAGTTGCTGAACGGACACCTTCCATCCCTCTGAGTTCTGTGAAGTCGAGCCTTTCAAGCTTTTTGCCTGTATAGAGTTCATATGCTGTGCGGCAAGCTGCTTCAATAACACCACCCGTTGTACCAAAAATAACTCCGGCACCGGTTGATTCGCCCATAGGTGAATCAAACTCTTCATCATGAAGTGTTTTGATATCAATATTCGCCTGTTTGATGAATGAAGCCAGTTCTCTGGTAGAAATTGAAAAATCAACATCAGGATTACCGTCAACTGAAAACTCATCCCTCTGGCATTCATATTTTTTGGCAAGACATGGCATAATTGAAACTACAACCAGATCTTTTCTATTTACGCCAATCTTGTCGGCAAAGTATGTTTTTGCGATAGCGCCGAACATCTGCTGAGGTGATTTTGCAGTTGAAGGGACATCTTTCAAATCGGGGAAGTACTCTTCAAAGAAGTTAACCCATCCCGGGCAGCATGATGTCAGAATTGGAATCTTAGCAGTTGTATCGCCTTTGAGGTGTCTGCTGAGCCTGTCAAGTAGCTCTGTGCCTTCTTCCATAATGGTAAGGTCGGCTGCAAAGTCGGTATCGAATACATAGTCAAAGCCTAATGCTCTAAGTGCAGCGGTCATCTTTCCCGTGACAAGTGTTCCCGGAGCCATTCCGAATTCTTCACCCAGAGCAGCACGAACAGCAGGCGCGGTTTGTACTATTACAGTCTTTGTAGGATCAACAAGTGCTCTGAGCACCTGAGGAACATGGTTTACTTCAGTAAGAGCGCCTGTGGGGCAAACCGACACGCACTGACCGCAGTAAGTACATGTAGAATGCTCAAGGTTCTGTTCAAAAGCAGGAGCAACTGTAGCCATGAAGCCTCTGTTAACAGCAGAAATAGCGCCGACAGTCTGCACATCATTACACATCATCTCGCAACGACGGCACATAATACATTTGTCGAGGTTTCTGATGATCGAAGGCGAAGTATCCATTCTGTATGTTGATGTTGCAGCATACTCTGTACCGGGAATTTCTCTGATACCAAGCTTGTGAGCCATATCCTGAAGTTCGCAATTACCCGATTTGGAACAGATCAGACAATCCTTTGGATGGTCGGAAAGTATAAATTCCATTACAGTTCTTCTTGCGTTCAGCACTCTTGGGGTGTGTGTTTTCACAACCATTCCGGGTTCGCAATTCGTTGAACATGAAGGAGCAAGGTTTCTTCTTCCTGAAACTTCTGCAACACAAATCCTGCAACCTGCAGGTTTGTTTTCAATATTCATATCGTGCAACTCCATATAGCATAAGGTTGGGATTTCAATTCCCAGCTCTTTTGCAGCTTTATATATTGTAGTACCTTTTGGTACATCAATCTCTTTATTATCAATCGTAAGCTTTATCGTTTCCATTCTTCTATTCGTTAATTGATAAATATTGCATCAAACTTACATTTCTCCATGCAGGCACCACATTTTATGCATACAGAAGGATCAATATGATGAACCTCTTTTCTTTCACCGGAGATCGCATTCACAGGACAAACTCTTGCGCATGCTGTGCAACCTACACAGTTTTCAATGTTGACGATATATTCCATCAGGCTCTTGCATTGGCCTGCGGGACATTTCTTATCTCTCACATGCGCCACATATTCATCGTAATAGTTATCCATCATTGAAAGTACAGGGTTTGGTGAAGTCTGTCCAAGACCGCAGAGTGATGTATCTTTTATCACAATACTCATATTCTTCAGTCTGTCGAGGTCTTCCATTTTGCCTTTCCCTTCGCAGATCTGGCCAAGAAGCTCATGCAGCCTTTTGTTTCCGATTCTGCAAGGCGCACATTTTCCGCATGACTCTTCAACAGTGAATTCAAGGAAAAATTTCGCCATAGATACCATACAATCATCTTCATCGAGAACGATCATTGCACCTGAACCCATAATTGAACCGGCTGCAATAAGGTTATCAAAGTCGATAGGTGTATCGAGATGTTTTTCAGAAAGACAACCACCTGAAGGTCCTCCGGTTTGAATTCCTTTGAATTTTTTACCATCCCTTATTCCACCGCCAATCTCGAAAATCACCTCTCTCAGTGTGGTTCCCATAGGAACTTCTATGAGACCAACATTGTTGATTTTTCCTGCGAGTGCAAATACCTTTGTGCCTTTTGATTTTTCAGTACCAATACTGCTGAACCATTTTGCTCCTTTAAGAATAATTGCAGGTATTGCAGCGAAAGTCTCAACATTATTTACGTTGGTAGGCTTGCCAAGAAAACCTGCTTCTGCCGGGAATGGAGGTTTAACTGTCGGTTCTCCGCGAAGACCTTCCATCGAATGAATAAGCGCTGTTTCTTCACCGCACACGAATGCACCGGCTCCAAAACGAAGCTTTATATCGAAGTTGAAACCAGTTCCCATGATATCATTGCCAAGCAAGCCATATTCCCTTGCCTGGTTGATTGCTATTTTCAATCTGGCAATAGCAAGCGGATATTCAGCGCGAATATAGATCAGTCCGTTTGAAGCGCCGATACTGTATCCGCAAATGGCCATTGCCTCAAGTACTGAATGTGGATCACCTTCAAGCACTGAACGGTCCATGAATGCTCCGGGATCACCTTCATCAGCGTTGCAGACAACATACTTCTCATCCGACTGATTCTTACGTGCAAGTTCCCATTTCAATCCTGTTGAAAATCCTGCTCCGCCACGTCCTCTCTGACCTGAATCTTTGACTTCCTTAATAACTTCCTCAGGAGTCATTTCCGACAAAACTTTACCCAATGCCTGATAACCGTCACGAGCAATATATTCATCGATGTTTTCGGGATTAATAAATCCGCAATTGCGAAGAACTATTCTCATCTGCTTTTTGAAAAAGCCCATATGTTTTGAATCGGAAATTGATTCTTTAGTTGTTGGGTCTTTATATAAAAGCCTTGTTACTTTTCTTCCTTTAATTACATGTTCTTCAACGATCGTCTGCGCATCTTCGGGTTTTACCTGTACATAGAATGTATTGTCAGGCATAACTTTCACGATTGGCCCTTTTTCACAAAA
This sequence comes from Bacteroidales bacterium, assembly GCA_038245405.1. GTDB lineage: Bacteria > Bacteroidota > Bacteroidia > Bacteroidales > VadinHA17 > LD21. The sequence goes on along the minus strand of JBBRSO010000001.1, from coordinate 49,386 downwards.
ACCAAAACATCCTGTCATTATAACCTGGACAGTATCCATGAGGCCTTTTGCTTCGAGCTCATCTCTTAAATTGCAGACAATAGCATCGCTTTCTGAAGCATGGCAACCTGTGCCACCGCAAACCAGAAGATGCATACTGTATTTTGACATACTTTTTCCTCCTTATTCTTTTAAGTCAATAGTTTGATAATTAACAGGAATGATACCATCCACCAGTTCACCTGTTTTAATGTATTTCTCAATTATCTGGTCGGCCCTTTTCAGATCGACAAAACCAAATACCACAGGCTCCTGCCCGGGAAGCTTTACTTCAATTGTCGGTTCTGCATAGCAGTAACCCATACAGCCGGTTTGCGTTACAACAGCCGCTACATTCCTCCTGTCAAGCTGTTCCAGGAAAAATTCCATGACGGTCTTGGCGCCAGAGGCTATGCCGCAAGTTGCCATAGCAACTTTTACCTGAACCAGTTTGTCAGGATCATTGGCTTTAACCCGGATGTCCAACCCGGTTTTTAATTCTTCGCGTTTCTTCTTCAGGTCCGCGAGTGACGTGATTTTTGACATTCTCTTTATCTGTTAAGTTTAATTTTAATTATGTGCATTTCCTTTGCAGGATTTGCTATTCTAAATTTATTCATTTTTCAGAATCTTAGAAAGCGCATAGCAACTTTCTTTTGTACTTATATCTGATGCATTAATTGCTTTAAGATTTTCCACTATCATAGAACGTATTTCTTCAAGTAAAATTCTGTCGTTTAGTGTTTCAATTTCCAAATATTCCTTTGTTTCAAGTGTGCAAAATCTGTACCGTCCTTTTTCAGTGATGTGTATATATTTGAAATTGATTTTTTCATTTGATGCGATTAATATAATAAGGACACCCACAATATCTCCAAGCGGCTGTCTGTCAAAGTGCCTGAATGAAAAATCAGCTACAACTTCTGTTCCGGCTCCACTCTCAGAGCTGATCTCTAATTTTCCCCCGGCAAGCTCAGCGTGGTATTTTAGTAATGGAAGCCCCAGACCCATTCTTCTCTTTGTGCGGGTTGTTACAAAAGGATCAGTAACATTGGCCATAACTTCCTCAGGTATCCCATTACCATTGTCCGTTATTGTTATTCTGAAAAGATCATCCCGTACCGATTCTCTGATTTCTATGGTAATTTCATCTGCTTCAGCCCTTATTGAGTTCTGAGCTATATCCAGTATGTTTAGTGACAATTCTTTCATTCTGCAATTACTATTCGGCCGTTTTCACCTTTAAGTGCGAGCCTGATTTCTGTAAATGATGCCTCGTTGATATAAAATGTGGTAGTTGTTGAGCCTATATGATCGGGGAAATGCGCATCGGAACTTCTGATTAAAGGAAATGCCTTTATCTCAGGATGTGCCGCAGTAAAGGAAATTGGTGAAGGTAAATCTGAGATTTCGAGAGCATCGGCTTTCATTTTTGCAGGAAGAAATCCAAGCTGACTGTAGATACTGTTTTTCGTTTTGTTAATATGAGCCGGAATAAACAATCCATTCAGACTATGAACGAAGGCTTCTGTTTCTTCAAAAGTCTTTGAGATCGCGTTGATAAGAAGCTTTTTCTCCTCATAAACAACAATGTCAGACTCATCTACCTGTACCTGATATCCGAATTTATCACTATCATTTAAAATGTCGGGCAGATTCTCATCAAGGAATGCCTGTAATTCAATTAATTCATCAGTATTTTCAAAGAACGCGAGGCAATGAACCTCTTCTCTTGTTGTAATTTCAGCACCCTGCATCACATAAATGCCATTTTCTGATGCCAGCTTTTTTATCAGACTGCAGTGCCGGGTTGTATTATGATCGGTGATTCCGATGATATCCAGCCCTTTGAGAGCAGCTTCAGAAACGATATTCACAGGGCTCATGTCCAGGTCACCGCATGGTGACAGGACTGTATGAATATGAAGATCAGCCCTAAAAAAATTCATTCCTTTTTCAATAATTCAAATAACCTTCCCGTAATATTGAAGGTATCCAGTTCTGTGCTTAAAACAGGGATATTCTCAATATTGCTTTTTTCAACAGTATCGGCTTCGGGAACAAATCCCTTGACAATAATAATTGCTGAAATGTCCTTTAATGAGCTGACCGCAATAATATTCTGGTGAGTCTGAAGGGTAATCCATACGTGGCCTTCTTGTGCATTACCCATTACATCACTAAGGAGATCAGAGACATAGCCTCCGGTTATCTCTTTTGACAGACCATTATTCCCTGATATAACTTTCAGTTCAAGTTCGGTAACAATATCAGATATTTTCATCTTCAGCTCCTAATTTATTACAGTTTTTTTCCAATCGTTCTTTTCCCCAGATATTTTCAGTCACCCTTGTAGCCTGTTCCTGGTTGAGTACATTTTGTTTTATCATCTGATGTTGCATGAAAATACAATGTGAAATCTGTGCATTTCCAAGTACTATATCTTCCGAAAGGGTCTGACAGTCGGGAGCGCCGCAACCAGCACAATCGAATCCGGGCAAAAAACACATTATACGACGTTGTCTCTCCATCTTTTTCAGGGCAGTCGAAAAATCTTTATCAAGCTTGCCCATTGGCCTTGGTTCGATGTCGCCCAGAAACCCATGTTCATTTACACTCAGATATCTATCTTTTAATTTTCTTTCCTTATCATCTTCCCTGTTCCTGTATTCCTCAGCCCTGATTTTAAGCCTCTCAACAGTTAGAAATCTGTTCCCGCTTATCAATATACCGCCGGCACAGCTTTCATCACAAGCTCTTAATTCAAGAAAGTCAATCTCATCAAGCTTTTCATTTTTAATATTCTCAAGAAACTCGTTCACATTCTTTATCCCGTCGATTGCCAGTGCGCGGCCATTTGAGTGTATCACTTCACCACGGGTAAGACTCCAGAGTATTCCTCTTGAGCTTAAAAGATCGTCTGTCACAGGAGGCTCTGATTCCTTATACTTCCTCTGTAAAAATCTGAAGATCCTGTTATATAAAAAGTCGATATTTATTACTCCTGTTACCGCTGATTTTGTATCGCCAACCGGACTTTTAACAGCGGCTATCTTTGCAGCGCATGGTGTAGCATAAAAGAGTCCGATCTGTTCTTCAGGGATACCCGATGCTTTCAGCTTCTCCCTGTAATACATGGCTGACATATCGATAGGAGGGTTGATCTTCATGATATTGCCTACAAGTGATGGATATTTCACCTGGATGAGTCGTATTATAGCCGGGCAGTATGATGAGATCATCGGACGTTCCTTATGTTCATGCATGTATTGGCGGCTTGCTTCCAGAACCATATCAACGCTGTTCTCCACTTCATAAATATGCGTGAATCCTATTTCCTTCAGCGCATTGTAAATACTTGAAGTCATTATTTTTCTCGGGAACTGACCTATAAGAACACTCGGTATAAGTATTACGCGAACCGGGAAATTAAAGATCATATCGAGATCATCCTGCTCTACACCTATAGCGGAAACAGGACAGGCTTTATAACATTCCCCGCAATCGACACAACGGTTGGCAATGATACTGGCTTTTCCGTTTCTCACTCTGATAGCTTGTGTTGGGCAGACCGTCATACAATGAGTACAACCAATACATATATCTTCATGTACCGTTAATGCATGATGAAAATCTCTATTTTGAGTATTATCCTGCATGGGGCTTTATGTATGTTATCAGTTCCACAATCGTTCCTTCACCGGGTATGCTCGAGATCGTCATTGAGTCGCTGTTTTTTTTCATATTCGATAAGCCCATTCCTGCACCAAATCCCATTTCTCTTACCTGTGATGTCGCTGTCGAATATCCTTCTTTCATAGCCTGATCAATGTCATCTATCCCCGGACCTATATCCGATATTTTTGTTGCAATCTTTTCTTCGTCTATATCAACTTCAATTATTCCTGAATATGCGTGCGCTACAACATTCACTTCACCTTCATACAAGGCAATAACTATCCGTTTTGAGATGGAATGGTCAATATTCAGCTGATGAAGAATTTTCTTGACTGAACTTGCAATATTCCCGGCTTTTGAGAAATCGCCCCCGGATATTTTATGCCTGAATTGCATATTTTAATAGATCGATTTAATACCTGCTTTATATAATTCACCGGAAATGTGAAAGACAGAATGAGGACTCTCAACCAATATCATATGATTCTCTTTAGCAAGAGCCACCATTTCGTTACCAATTTTTTTGTCGCGCGCAAAAATTATGCAATTTATGTCGGACATTTCGGATGTTCTTATTGTCTGAACATTTGCCAGACCCGTTATCAGCAACATGTTTTCTTTTTCTATCGTCAGGACATCACTCATGAGATCAGATGAGAAAGCATATTCAACACAAGTAGATAACCTTTCTTCACAACAAATCACCCTTCCATCAATAATCTCTGCTATTTCTTTAATTGTCATTTCAGTACTTGTAAGCTTGTGATTTACTGAGCTATTTTTTTTTGAAGCTCAATTTCGAGTGCAAATATAATCATTTAGTGTGAATAAAATAACATTGTGAATATAATAACACTAACTTATATTTATTCTAAATAAGATTATGAATAACAGTTATTATTATAATGAAATTCTATAACATAATGATCTAATTATGTAACATGAAACCTGGTAAATGGGGATACTTTTAATACAAACAGCAGCGGGGATCAATAGTAATAAGTAAAATGATTTATTGTCTGTTCCGGATACTGTAAATGATGCAACTTATATATATAGTTATGTAAATATTCAGATTGTAACATTACAATCTTTGTAAGACGATATTGTAATAGGAATTTAAATTATCGAAAATGAAAAATACTGACCCGTTAATGGCAAAGGCCAAAGAAATTATGTCAAAGGAACTTTTATCAATGCCAAGATTGCGACACGGTTCAAAATCTGAAAAGAAATTGAAGGATATATTTCTTAATAACAGCACATTAAGAATGGAAATGTCCATCACAAATTCCATATTAGAAAGTGTAAATCGTCCTGTCGCAGCAACAAATTTCCTGGGAATTCAGTGCCACTAGTGAAATAAGACTAAACAGGGGACGCCTTTGAGCCTTTGCGCCTTTGCGCCTTTCTACATATGAAAATAGCTATCAAGCCTGTTCCCTTTTTTCATCCTGTAATGCACAAACAACAGTATAAACGCAATTGGAAGTATTGAAACCGCTACAATTGCTGACCACTGGATATCAACTCTTTTAAACAGGAATTTATCGATGAACATTTCCGTTATAATACAAAACCCCGACAGGATGAGAAATGCGAAGGCCAATATATTAAATCCTTTGAAATGAGCGAATTTCCAAAGTATTAATACAATACTCGCAGCAATAAAAAGAGTGACTGTTAACGGTAATCCCAGACCAAAAAACCAATTGACGGGTGGTGAAAAAATATCAAATAGAAACAACATTGTGAGGACCGTGATCAGAAATCCGGGGAGAACAATATAATACTTTCTGAATGCGAGCAGGCTAAGGGTAAGGATTAACCATGAGGCCATAATGGAAGTATCAGCAAATAGCGACCAGGTAAATTTCTTCATAATCACCAGATCTGCAATAGAGCAGACAATAATTCCTGAAAATGAAATTATGCCTGACAGTTCCCAGATATGGGTTCTGGTCTCTTTTCTATGTAACAGAATTATGTCGGAAGGAAAGAACTCTGACTTTTTATTTGATTCAACCAGTTCTTCATTTCCAATATTAAATCCGCAGAGAGGGCATGATGATAAAGTTTCATCGAGCTCTACCCCACAGTTTATACAATTATTCATGTTGCTTTTGTTAGTTATTTTAGGATCCTTACAGGTATCCCTGCTTCAGTGAGATATCTTAAAAAATGCATTTCGAATTTTGTAGAATTTGAAATATTGCCAAAACTAATACGCATATGATTTTTGAAGGTTACCATTGCACACGTTACTTTAACATGTGTATTCGGCGGAGTAGGCACTAATTCAAATGAATCAATAAGCTCTTCCATTTCAGGTGGTAACTTAATTGCACCCATATTGGTAAGGATCCCTGAACACTGATTAGAACCCAGCCTTTTGTACACAGCGGAAATCGCCAGTGATTTAATGAACAGAGGCAGAACCCTGATAAGAGGGCTCTTCTCGTGACCAACATTTTGTGATAGGAATCTTGTGATTTGTTTTACATCGGCCCCTGTCTGAAGCTGATACCTTGTTATTTTAAGGATCTCTTCAAAAGAGTACTCCCCAAGCCTGAGATCGAGTTCCGGGAGCACAAAAAGAGAAAAATTACGCATTGTGATACTCGGAAACTTTTTCCTCAGGTTAACCGGAACTTCTATTCGTAATACTCCCGTTTTCTGTTTTTTTACATTTTCTTTTTCCTCCAGGAAAATTTTTTGCAGAGTATACAGATAGACTGACACCAGAAACTCTGTCACTGATGCCTCATGTTCACGTGCTTTTCCCAGAAGCTTGTCAAGGGATATTTCAGCCCCGATAACTTTCAGTCGTGGTTTTTCATTCAGGCTATATGGCAGGTGCCAGGCTTTGGTAAGCTTACCGGGAGGCGGTATTTTTTTCCTGAAAAACCTTTTATATCCATCTTCAAATTCTCCTTCGGTTATTGGACTTCCGGGTAATATGATCCCTTCACTGGTTCGAATTGTATTCCCGCTCAGTGTGAGGTATGTATAAAGAAGCGACTTGAGATATTCGAATGCTCCCCCGCCATCAGTAAGTATATGAAAGAATTCAACAGAAATCCTGTTTTCCTTAACCAGAATCCTGTAAAGAGGTTCGTTTTTTCTTTTGGCTGCAAATGCTGTGCATGGTATATTTTCTTCAGTCTGAATCCGTGGCATTTTGTTATTGAATTCCAGATAATGCCAGAATAAGCCACTACCCAGCGAAACACTGAAATATGGAAAGCGGCCTGAAGTAATTTCGACGGCTTCTTTGATATTCGAATAGTTTATAGGCTTTTTAAGCTTAGCTGTTATTCTGAAGACCGCTGTCAGTTCGCCCGACATAATTGCAGGAAAGAGTTTGGCTGCGTTGTCCAGTTTAAGCCATCCGATTTCACGGACAGATTTGGCATTTATCCCATTTCCCGTCATTTATCCAATTTTCCCCCTGTTAATTATTGTAAAAATACAAAAAGATTGCAAATTCCTGTTACGCGCCATTAATCGGAAGGATGGATACATCGTAAATTTTTCTATTTTTGTTTTTCACATCTTAAATATTCACTTTTAATTATAGGTCATGAGAAGATTAAAAACTCTTCATTTTCTGATTAGCATTCTATCTTTTGCTTTTTTGATAATTCCGGTTTACGCACAGTTGCCACAACGGGGAGGAAGCCAGACTTCCATTATTGGCTGGACAGATAATTCACATTATCAGGTAAGAAATTTTGATTCTGATAAAAAGCCTGTAATTCAAAATATTGATATTAAAACCGGAAAAAGCGAAGTAATCAAACCCGCAAAGACAGACAGGGAGAAAATCTCAGAAGCGCTTCCGAATGGTATTACATTGAGTACAACAGATCTTCTTAGTCCTGATAAGAAGAGCGCAATTATTATGACAGATAATGATCTTTCTTTTTTCACTATTGGAGACCACGAAATAAAGAGGCTTACTAATGACAGAACAGTAGAAGTAAATACTCAGTTTTCACCCGATGGCAAAATGCTGGCCTACACAAAAAATAAGGACCTCTATGTTTTTGATCTGACTAATAATAAGGAAGTCAGGTTAACAAAAGATGCTTCAGAAAAAATATACAATGGATATTCTTCATGGGTTTATATGGAAGAGATTCTTGGAAGACCAGGCCATTATACTGCATTCTGGTGGTCGCCCGATAGTAAGAAGCTTGCGTTTCTGAGAACTGATGAAACAGATGTTCCGGTTTTTACGCTGAACAGACTGGATGAGCCTGATGGCATTCACGGACTTATTGAAGCTACTCCTTATCCAAAACCCGGTGATCCGAATCCAAAAGTAAAAATGGGTATTGCTGACATTGCATCATCTTCAATAACCTGGGTAAAAACTGATGATAATGTTGATCAGTATATTGCATGGCCATTCTGGACACCTGATGGCCGGAAACTTGCAATCCAGGTTTTAAACCGCGACCAGAATGATTTGAAAATTATTCTTGCTGATCCTTCTACAGGCGATTACTCACAGATTTATAATGAAACCAGAAAGACGTGGGTTGAATTTTATGAAGGTGTGCACGTATTAAAGAACGGCTCGGGCTTTATTCTGAGAAGCTACAGAAATGATTGGGAAAACCTTTATTATCAATCATGGGATGGCAAGCTTATTTCTCAGCTTACTAATATGAATTTCAGAGTTACTTCAATTGACAGGGTAGATGAAGATCAAAAGGTGGTATATTTCTCAGCCACAGGAACAGAACCGACAGATAATCACGCATTCAGAGTTGGTCTGGATGGCAATAACCTCCTCCGAATGACAACTGGTGCCGGTAAGCATTCTGTAAGTATTTCACCAGACGGGTCGTTCTATATCGACACATGGAACAGCATAAACAATGCTGGTTCAATGATTGCCTTCACTAAAAACGGAAAGAAACTGAAAGAGATCTATAAGTTCGATCAGCCTGTGTATGATCCTGCTGCGCAATCAAAACCAGTAATGGTGAAAATCCCGACATCCGATGGTCTTTTCAATATGCCAGCTATTATTACCTACCCCGTTAATTTTGATTCTCTAAAAAGATACCCTGTTGTATTTACGATCTATGGAGGACCCGATTCCAAAAATGTAAGCAACAGATGGGTGGGCAATACTCCTTCGTGGTACTCACAAAATGGGATTATTACTTTTGCTGTTGATCATCGCGGATCAGGCCAGTTTGGGAAGAAAGGGCTTGACTACCTTTATCGTTCTCTCGGAAATTGGGAGATCCTCGACTACGAGGATGCCATTAAATGGTTAAGAGCAAAATCGTATGTTGATTCCACAAAAATCGGCATCACCGGGAGTTCTTACGGTGGATATATGACATGTCTGGCTCTTACAAAGGGGGCAGGCTACTGGACTCACGGATTTGCCGGCTCATCGGTAACCGACTGGCGGCTGTATGATAATGTTTATACGGAAAGGTATATGGACACTCCAAAGGACAATCCCGAAGGATACAAGGAAGGATCTACACTCACATTCGCAAAAGACTATACAGGGAAATTATACATAACACATGGTGATATGGATGACAACGTCCATCTTCAGAACTCTATACATCTGATTTCAAGACTAGAGGATGAAGGGAAAATATTTGAATTTATGCTTTATCCCGAAGGTCGGCATGGCTGGAGCGGAGCAAAGTCAGTTCATTCAAAAAGAGAGGCCAATAACTTCTGGCTTAGGAATTTTTTACCCCCTGCCCCCTAAAGGGGGTTTAAGAACCACCAGAATCTTGATTTCAAGCCCCCTTCAGGGGGTTGGGGGTTGCAAGGAGGTAAAAGGAATAATAAATTAGGATAAACATATAAAACCATAAATCTGACCAGAGATGAGTTTTTTTAAAATTTTATTACTGAATTGTTTTTTAATAATCACACTTTCAGCCGTTGCTCAAAACGACCCTGTTGTTGACAAAATCATTGACCTTGGAAAAAACGATAACAAGGTCATGGAACACATCGATTACCTTACAAACCGGTTTGGCGACCGGATTATTGGGTCCAATGGCTACTACAGCGCATGTGTATGGGCAGTAAACACAATGCGTTCATGGGGTATGATGGCAGAGATGCAGGAAGCGGGAGAATTGCCAGTTGGTTTCAATCGCGGCGCCTGGTTCGGGAAATTGTTATCACCAACGGAAATCACTCTTGATTTCGGAACTCCTTCCTATACTTCAGGAACAAAAGGCCGGCAGAAAGGTCATGTTATCATGTCACCCAAAACTGTGGAAGAATTCTGGAAGCTGCGCGATAGCATAAAAGATGCATGGGTTATGATCGATGGCACTAATACAGGATGGCCTCGTGACAGGGCAGGAGAAACTGAACTGACTCGTCTTATGCGTGAGGCAGGCGCCCTGGGTACAATCCAGCTATCTGCTTTTCCGATCAGACTATTATATCAGAAAGTTGATTCATGGGAACATCTTCCTACTCTTCCCGATATTAAGCTCATAGATAAACAATATAATCAAATAAGGGACCTTGTCTCAGCAGGTAAAAGAGTTGTCCTTGAATTTGATATAAGAAATTATTTCAGACCCGGACCGGTAAAATATCATAATGTAATAGGCTGGATCCCGGGATCTGAATTGCCCGATGAATATGTCATCCTTGGTGGTCATCTCGACGGATTTGACGGAGGTTCAGGAGCTGTCGATAATGCCTCGGGTGCAACAGTTGCAATGGAATCAGCACGTCTCATTCTGGCATCCGGAGGTAAGCCCAGACGTACAATAATGGTTCATTTATGGGCAGGGGAAGAATATGGTCTGCTTGGATCAGCTGCGTGGGTGAATCAAAATCCGGATAAGCTTCCACGAATATCTGCGGTTTTTAATCGCGACGGCGGAACAAACTGCATAACAGGATTATCAGTATCAAAAGCAATGATGCCTGATTTTCTGCAAGTTACAAAACCAGTTCTGAAGCTCAACGCAAAATACCCGTTTGAGCTTACAGAACGAACAAAACCCTTAAGAAAAGGAGGCCGGGGCAGTACGGATACTTTTTCATTTCTACAGAAAGAAGTGCCTGCATTCGGATTCAGTACAAAAGGTGAGCAGGTGTATGGACGTACCTGGCATACCACTCTCGATACTTACGATGAGATAATACCACAATACGAAGAGTATTCGTCGATGGTGACTGCAGTTATTGCATACGGTGTCGCTAATCTTAACCATCTCCTCCCAAGAGATGACAACTTTCTGCCCGATGGAATCTATGCAGATTTTAATACCAGCAAAGGAAAAATTTCAGTATTGCTCGACTATAAAAAGGCTCCGATGACAGTCGCAAATTTTATTGGTCTGGCTGACGGTACAATCTCAAATGCAACCTATCCGTTGGGAACGCCATTTTTTAAAGGCTCGATCTGGCACAGAGTGGTAAAAGGACATGTTATCCAGGGCGGTGAACCATCAACAGTAGAAGACCCTGCAACAGCCGATATCAATTCTACAGGATATGAGATCCCTAACGAAATTACTTCACTCAGACATAACAAGGCAGGAATGATAGGGATGGCTAATGGCGGCCCTAATACTAATACATGTGAATATTATATCACTCTTGCCGAACGCTCATACCTCGATGACAACTATACACTTTTTGGAGAAGTGGTTGACGGAATGGATGTAGTGAATAAGATCGTCCAGGGCGATACCACTCTATCTGTTACTATAGTCAGGGCAGGTGCCGATGCCGAAAAATTTATTGTGAATGACGAAACATTCAAGGCAATGGTTGATAAACAATGGAAATTGATAAATCGTGAAGCGGAACTTAAAAAATCTGAAGACGCGAAGTTTATCTCTGCCAGATATCCGGGACTGACTTTGCTCCCCGACGGATTGAGATATAAAATACTTGTCCCAGGTTCGGGAAATAAACCGTCAGATGGTTCCGAAATTATTGCCAGATATGAAGGCAGGTTGATAAGCGGTTTGGAATTTGCAAGTTCTGCAGATGATGGCAAGCCAGTGAAAGGTCTGAAAGGCACCAGTTTTTCACACCTCATTGGGAAAGATGGATTAGTGAAAGGTCTTGATGAGGCTTTAAAAGATATGACAGCAGGAGAGAAGAGGTTGATTGTAATCCCGCCGGAACTGGGTTATGGGAAAAAATCGGCATATTATGGCAAGGAAACTGCTGGTCAGAAACGCTTTGTGATATCGCCGGGGGAAACGTTGGTTTTGGAAGTCTCACTTGTCAAAGTCACCCGATGAGTTTCATTTTTGTATCTAATTGAATGCAGAAAAGCAATTGTTTATTATATTGCTAACAAATTTTGTTGAAGCAAAAGGCACTTCATCTTCAAACATTAAACTTATGGTAGTAGGCGTCCTCAAAGAAATTGGAAATGAAAACAGGGTAGCATTACTACCCGCTGAAGTTGGGACACTGAAAAACATGGGCATCGATGTGATTGTTGAATCAAATGCAGGTGATCGTGCCTTCGCCCCCGATTCTGCGTACGAAAAGATTGGTGCCAGAATCTCTGACCGTAAAAAGCTGATAGCAGAATCGGAACTGTTGCTGTCAGTGAATCCGCCGGTTGAAGACGATATTAAATCTTTCAGGGAAGGACAGGTTCTTTGTTCTGTACTTAATCCAGTGATAAACAGAAGCTGGCTTGAAAAAGCGCGTCTTCAGGGACTATCTGTTCTTGCTCTTGATCTTATCCCACGAACTTCAAGGGCGCAGTCTATGGACATTCTCTCCTCAATGGCGATTGTCGCAGGATATAAAGCTGTGCTTGAAGCTGCCTCATTATTGCCTCGATTCTTTCCAATGTTTATGTCAGCAGCCGGGACTATCAAACCCTCACGGGTACTTATCCTGGGTGCAGGCGTTGCTGGTTTACAGGCACTTGCAATTGCCAGAAAACTCGGAGCTGTGGTTGAGGTATTCGATGTTAGATCGGCTGTTAAAGAGGAAGTTAAGAGCCTTGGAGGGAAGTTTATAGAGGTTGTAGGGGCCAGTGAAGACAGTGCTGCCGGAGGCTACGCAGTTGAACAGACTGAAGAGTTCAAAAGGAAACAACAGGAACTTATACAGCAACGTGCAATATTATCTGATGTAATAATTGCCACTGCACAGATTCCCGGCAGGAAAGCACCTGTTTTGATAACCAGCCAGACGGTACATTCTATGAAACCCGGATCAGTGATAGTCGATCTTGCAGCTTCTACAGGCGGTAATTGCGAATTAACCGAGAATGGGGAAAATGTGAAAATAAATGGAGTGAACATTATCGGAAAAACTGATTTCGCTTCGGATATGTCTTCTGATGCGAGTAAAATGTTCGGATGCAATATTATAAATCTGTTGAAGATAATGTTAGATAAAGAAGGAAAGTTTAATCTGAACCTGCAGGATGATATTATTAACGGAACTACTGCAGTTCATGCTGGAGAATATATAAGTGTGAGAGTTAAACAGCTTCTGAATATTAAATAAATCAAATTATGGAAAATATCCTGAATTTTTTTGTAATGCACAGAGAGATTATCTTCATAGTGATCCTGTCGATATTTCTTGGCGTTGAAATGATAAGCCACGTTCCTGCTATTTTGCATACACCGCTTATGTCAGGTGCTAATGCAATTCATGGAGTTGTGATTATCGGGGCAATAATTGTGATGGGTCATGCCGAGACAACAGGTTCAATGATCCTGGGATTTGTGGCAGTAGTACTCGGAACGCTAAACGTTGTGGGCGGCTTTGTGGTAACTGACAGGATGTTGGAGATGTTTAAAAAGAGGAAACCATAATATCTGAATATAGCCTTACTTATGGAACAATTACCTCAATTAGCCGGGATCACAATACTCGAATTATCATATCTTATTGCATCAGTATTGTTCATTTTAGGTCTTAAAATGCTGAGCCATCCTCTTACCGCCCGCAGGGGAAATTCACTTGCCGCTGTGGGCATGGCCCTCGCAATAATTGTTACAATACTGTTTCATCAGAAAGATGGTAAACCAATCGGTAACGTAGTATATATATTAATTGCGATTACAATAGGAACATTTATCGGATGGGCAATAGCAAAAAAAGTTAAGATGACTGCTATGCCACAGCTGGTGTCTTTTTTTAATGGTATGGGAGGCGCAGCAGCAGCGCTTATTTCAATCATCGAGTTTCAGCATATTAGTCCCGTGCAGATTGCTAAAAGCGGCATGGCTAACGGATACGTGCTTGCAATATTAGTTGGACTGATGATAGGTACTATTTCATGGGCAGGAAGTATGATTGCTTTTGGAAAACTCGATGGATGGATTGGCGATATGAGGATAAAAGCCATGAAATATGTGAATCTGACTATTCTCGCCGTACTTATAGGATTCATAGTTTTTATTATGACACGTCATGTTGAATCAATCAGCCAGCTTACCTACCTGATATATATTATGTTTATTGTTTCAGCAATATACGGAGTATTGTTTGTCCTTCCAATCGGGGGCGCCGATATGCCCGTAGTGATTTCTTTGTTAAACTCCTTCACAGGTGTAGCAGCATCAATGGGTGGCTTTTTATACAATAACCAGGTTATGCTCACTGGTGGTATCCTTGTTGGATCGGCCGGAACAATTCTAACTATTCTTATGTGCAAAGCTATGAACCGGTCATTGCTGAATGTAATCGTTGGTGTTTTTGGCGGCGGTGGAGCTACTCATGAGAATGTGACAGGTTCCATAAAAGAAATCTCAATATCTGATGCAGCTGTCTTGCTGGGATATTCCAAAAAAGTGGTTATTGTTCCCGGGTATGGTCTGGCAGTAGCTCAGGCACAACACATATGTCATGAACTCGATAAGCTGCTTGAGGAAAAAGGGGTTGAAGTAAAATATGCTATTCATCCCGTTGCCGGTCGTATGCCCGGACATATGAACGTTCTGCTGGCAGAAGCTGATGTTCCTTACGAACAGCTTATTGAAAGTGAAGTAATAAACCCTGATCTCCCAAATACAGATGTTCTTGTAGTTATTGGTGCTAATGATGTCGTCAATCCGGCAGCGGAAGATGATCCTTCAAGTCCTATCTACGGCATGCCAATCATTAAAGCCCGCGACGCGAAAAACATCATTGTGATGAAACGTGGGATGGGGAAGGGATATGCTGCAATCGAAAACATGCTATTTTACAATGATAAGACAAAGATGCTTTTTGGAGATGCAAAAAGCACCCTCCAGAGCCTGGTTAATGAAGTTAAAAGTTTATAAAAAAACATAATCCTGTATTGTTTTAAATAACTTTCTTTATTTTAACAATTACTTTATGATTTTTAAGGTCATTAATAAGATGAATGCATTGATCTTGTAACTCATTCCCATCGACATTTATACTTATGTCTCTTGCAACATTTGATTCAGAAGTTACTGATAGTTGATAAATAGTGTCCCTGTAGCGGTAATGAATGGAGAACTCATTCCATTCAGCTGGTATACATGGCTCAATAAAGAGCTTATCTGATTCAAGCCTGATCCCCAGAAGTGATTCAGTTATAAGTCTGTACAAAAGCCCTGCCGAACCCGTATACCAGGTCCAGCCTCCACGCCCAACGTGGGGTGAAACAGCATATACATCCGCTGCGACAACGTAGGGTTCTACTTTATAAATTGCATTACCATCCACAGAAGAAGAATGATTAACCGGATTAATAATGTTAAGAAGATCCCAGGCCTTACGTCTATCTCCCAATTTTGCATACGCCATGGCAGCCCATATTGCTGCATGTGTATATTGTCCTCCATTTTCTCTGACTCCCGGTACATAACCTTTTATATAACCAGGATTCATATCCGACTTGTCAAATGGCGGATTTAAGAGTTGGATGAAAGCTTTGTCACGGTTTACCAGGTGCTTATTTAGTGATTCCATGGCAACCCGTGAGCGACCTGGTTCACCCGCGCCTGACAATATCGACCAGCTTTGAGCTATTGAATCAATCTGACATTCAGGATTTGTCGCAGATCCAAGTAGTTGTCCGTTATCGAACCAGGCACGCAGGTACCATTCTCCGTCCCATGAATTTTTCTCAATATTCTCCTGAAGTTTGGCAGCTTCCTTTTTGCACTGTTCTACGAATGTCGGCTCTCCTTTTATCTCAGCAATCCTTCCAAACTGCTTAAGTACTTCATATAAGAAGAATCCTAACCAGACACTTTCGCCTTGTCCCTCTTTCCCAACCAAATTCATACCATCGTTCCAGTCACCCGTTCCCATAAATGGCAGGCCGTGTACTCCGAATTTTAGGCCCAGGTCAATTGCGCGCACACAATGATCATATAAACTGGCTACCTCTTCTGATCTGTTTGGAAGGTCATAATATGAGTCATCTTCCGGTTTTAAAGCTTTGCCTTCCAGAAAGTGAACCTTTTCATCAAGTATCCCTGTATCTCCGGTCTGCTGAACATAACGGCTCACAACAAGAGGCAGCCATAAATAATCGTCCGAGCAATGTGTCCGTACTCCCCTTCCTGTTGGCGGATGCCACCAGTGCTGTACATCGCCCTCTTTGAACTGACGGCTGGCACAAAGCAGCAAATGATCTCTTACCAGGTGAGGAACTGAGAGCAGCAATGCCATGGAGTCCTGCAATTGATCGCGATATCCGAATGCTCCACCCGATTGGTAAAATCCGCTTCTTGCCCACATTCTGCATGTAAGGGTTTGATACAATAGCCAACCATTTGCCAGCATATTAAGTGAACTGTCAGGTGATTCTATTTGAATCGAACTGAGAGTGTGATTCCAGAACTTATTTACTGATTCCAGAGCATTACGGGCTGCAGCCGGTCCGGAAGATTGATTCAATATTTTACGTGCATCTTCTGCATTTCTTCCGACACCGAGCCTGAAAATTATCTCACGATCAGCTTTATCTGCCAGATCGAAGGTTACTTGTAATGCGGCACAGGGATCCATTGCTGATCCTGCTTTTCCGGAAAGTTGTGAGTGTGTCAATGCAGAAGGATTATTAAGACTTCTGTTCCGGCCAATGAACTCAGTCCTGTCGCAGGTAACAGTCTGATAAGTGTCGTCAGTATGAAAAAATGCGATTCTTTCTCCAAATTCGGCATTGTATGGGTTTTTGGCAAATATGGCCCCACTATTGGATTCAATAAGAGTGGAAATGTGCATAGCTGATTTCGGTCGCAAATCTCCTAAAACCCATTCAACGTAACCTGTTACAGAAAGTCTGCGTTGCCTTCCTGATTCATTTTTTATTTTTAATACTGAGAACTTTACCGGAGCATCCATTGCTACGTAAACAGTAAGTTCGGATCGGATTCCGTCTTCAAGGTGTTCAAAAACGCTGTAACCAAATCCATGTCGGCTAATATAATCTTTTGTCCCACACCTTGGAAAAGGAGCTGGCGACCAGAAATTTCCATTCTCATCATCCCTTAGATACATTGCCTCACCGCCAGAATCTGCAACAGGGTCATTGTTCCAGGGTGTAAGGCGTATCTCGTGTGCATTTTCGCTCCATGTATATGCTGATCCATTCTCAGAGATGACACTTCCGAATCGTGGGTTTGCCAGAACATTAACCCAAGGGGCAGGTGTTGTTTTATCATCCGATGTGGTAATAACATACTCCTGTCCATCCTGAGTAAATCCCCCCATACCATTGAAGAATTTTAGTTCAGAAGATTTCTTAAGGACTAGTTGCTCAGAATTTGTCTGGATTTTAGATAAACGCACAGGTTTAAATAATGGAATCTGAGCTTCAGCGAAGGGCCGGCGGTTGACTTGTTCAGCCAGAGTACCCCTTCTGTCACTTATGATAACACGGGCAACAGTTTGTATTAATATCCTGTCTTCAACGGAAATATGATCGGCAAGCCGTACGAATATGCCACCCGGCCTGTCTATGGTGTTGGCTTCCATTCCGGCCGCTATCAATCCCATTATCTGATCATTGAGTAATTGACGGTAACCAGCATTATCTTCATTCCAGATTACCAGATCCACTGCAAGACCTTTTAATCGCCAATAGGCATGTGCCTGTACAAGTTGCCTGACAAGATTTATGTTGCCAGGGTCTTCAATTTTTAAGAGTACTATAGGCAAGTCACCCGAAATGGAATATCCCCATAAACCAGATTGACCCCGGCGATTCTTTACAATAGTACCCGATTCAGCCCTCAGAGATGAATTTGCATAAATGATCGAGCTTGCCAGACGTCCATATAACTGAGCATCCGTTTCTGTTGCGTTTATCTGTCGTAATATTACCTGGCTATATGTCCATGCAAGCTCAAAAACGCGGTTTGCAAGCCTTCTGTCCAGGTATTTATCTATAAGACTTAAGGCAGCATCTCTGGTTTCACCTATACCGGTAACTATATCAATTTTTACTGATTCTTCCGGTTCCAATGTCAGTTTGAACCTTATTGAAACAATGGGATCAAGGACTGAGCCCTGGCTGCCGGAAAGGCTTTCAATTCCGGTCATTGCCTGCGGTGAAACAACACTTTTTCCTCTTCCGATGAATTGCATTCTGTCTGTCTCGAATGTCACTTCTCCAGTCTCTGCTCCGTGAACAGTCATCTGGTGAAACATCCAGGGAACACGCTCGTCGATGGAGCGTGGACGACGTGTGCACAATATTGCCTGTTGTTGATTTAAGATCTCAGTCTGAACAAAAAGATTACTGAATGCCGGATGGATTGTATCAGATACTGCCGATGTAAGAACTACCTCTGCATAGCTTGTCACATCAATTAACCTTCTTATTCTTGATCGGTTCGTAATCCTGACTCTCCTTAGTTCTATGTCATCTTCAGGCGACACAACAATCTCCGTATGAGTATCAAGATCATTATCGCGACGACGAAATTCAGCACGTCCCTTAGAAAAAATAGCTTCATAATTTTCCGGTTTCTTCTGTGTTGGCTGAAAAGAGTTTGACCAGAAATCCTTGGTCTTCAGATCACGTATATAGCAGAATGAGCCCCAGTTATCACATGTGCTGTCTTCATGCCATCGGGTTACCGAAAGATCTTTCCAGTTACTATAACCTCCGCCAGCGTTAGTAACCATCACATGGTATCTTCCATTTGACAATAAATGCACTTCAGGTATTTGTGTGTCAGAAGTTTTGAGAACCCTGACAGGCATGTCGGCGGTACTGGAGAATGATTGAATATCTGAAACACCCGAGGTATATGAATAGAATGCCGTTGCCTTAGGTATCCTTTCCTGCAGAAGCAACATTGTTGCCTTGAACATTTGATCGGATTCAAACCTCTTTTGCATGGGACGATCAAGAATAAGATAAGCCATTGACAGTAAACTCATTCCCTCATGGTGTGCCATGAATGAATGAATGATAATGCTTGATTGGCCACGGGGCAGACGTGAAGGGGTGAAATCAATTGCTTCATAAAATCCAAATTTTCCTATCATATTATTTTTGGCAAGCCGTTCAAGATTCTTACATGCCTCGTCGGGGTTAACCATCAGAGCCAGCATAGACGCGTATGGAGCAATCACCAGATCTTCTGCAAGTCCACGCTTTAAACCTGTTCCCGGTACCCCAAAAGCTCTATACTGATAATTAAGATGTACATCTACAGTGTTATAACCTGATTCAGAAATTCCCCATGGGGTACCACGTCTTTTTCCATATTCAATCTGTCTTTTAACTGATGTTTCATAAGTCTGGTGAAGCAAGGTGTTTTCATAAGTCGGCATAACAAGAAGAGGCATGAGATACTCAAACATTGATCCACTCCAGGATAGCAGAACAGGATCACCTCCGTTTGAAGTGAGCAATCTTCCGAGGGCAAACCAGCTTTCCTGCGGTATCTGTCCCTGAGCAATCCCTACAAAACTTGCAAACCTGGCTTCGGAGGCAAGCAAATCGTAATAACTTGAGTCCCTTCTTCGTTCATCGACATTATAACCAACAGAAAGCAAATGACGTACCTTATCATATAGAAAGTCATATTCAATATGAGTAAACTCATTTGAGATTGCAGCAAGATTCCCGATAATTTCAATACGTTCCTTCGCCCTGACAACAGCGTTTGCTAAAGACAGTGCCAACTCATTAATCTCTTGTATTGTTTCAGGTTTTGAATCAGGATTAATCGAACTTCTTATTTCAGGTAGTATTCCAATTTCAAAGTCTGAAATTTCGCGTAGTGTTGGTATCTGGCCCAATGCCGGGAACTTAATTTGATTATCACTAAACGATGGCAGCAATATCCATGGAGCAAGGAAAATTAGTTCGTCAAGAAAATTCTTGCACTGGCAGTATAATGAGTCAGCCCACCAAAACTCCTGAGAGTCTTCTTTTGTGACAAAACTTTCTCTTACTTCCTGAGCGGAGGCGGATAAAGCAATGAGAATATTATAAAATGAAATAAGTGAAGGAATTTGTGATTCTGTTAAAACTTTTAGCTGTTTGCGGAATTTGATCATACTGGCCATTGAGTTTTTTTCAGTAAGGCCCAGAAGAATGCGGAGCGTGTCATCAATCCCGGCAAACAGATTTTGATCGAGTATTTTATGATCAGGGAGAGATAGTAGTCCTGGTTGCAAAATCATCAGATAACCTGAAAGATTTCCACTGTCAACTGAAGAAATGTAAGGAGGGTGTAACGGACTTAATGTTTTTGTATCATACCAGTTAAAGAAATGGCCTTTAAAGCGGGCCATTTTACCCATAGTACTGAACGCATTTGCAGTTCTTTCAATAAGCTGGCCAGTAGGAATATAACCAAAATCATACGCAGTTAAATTTGCGAGTAAAGCCAGACCCATATTTGTAGGTGATGTACGATGCGCAATTACCGGATCTGGATTTTCCTGATAGTTATCCGGCGGAAGCCAATTGTCATCTGCACCTACAAAAGCTTCAAAAAATCCCCATGTCTTTCTCGAGAGCTCCCGTAAAAACATTATTTGATACCCTGATAATTTTGTTTTGTGATGACTGAATGTCAGACTTATCCACCAGCTGATAAATGGTGCAGCTGACCATAATGCCAGTATGGGCCAGACCAGAGCCAGCATTATTGGCTGAGATATTGCGAGTGAAACTATTGAGACTAATGAAACAGCAGGCGCTATCCACATTGACCGGTATATTGCTATCAATCCTGGTCGTTTTGTCCGATCTGCTTTACCCGTCAAACTCCATTCAAGAAGTCTTCTGTGGGAGAATATTAATCTCCATAAGGTCCGGAATATGGCATCCAGACTATAGTATGCTTCATAAGGTAAACAGGCGAACATAAATGCAGCTTGCGCAAAATGTCTTCCAGCTGAACGGGTAGATGTAATAATGTGCTGTTGCAGAAATTCATCTTTCTGCTTATTGAACAAATCCAAAACTGATATACTTACTGAGGGTATTATTATAATACCTATCACTACCATCGTCCAGAAAAGTGCATTATGCAGGAAAGACCAACCCAGAAGTAACAGAATCGTAAGCGCAATGGGAGTAAGGCTTCGACGCAGATTGTCAAAAATTTTCCAGCGGGAAAGCATTGAGAGCGGATTCTTTTGCATCCGGCCATGCAGAACCGGTACTCTTGGGAACAGCCACCTGATTATCTGCCAGTCTCCTCTAATCCATCGGTGTCTTCGTTTAACATCACTATAGTAGTTTGAAGGGTATTCTTCAAACAATTGTACATCACTTATTAACCCGGATCTTGCGTAGCACCCTTCAAGGAGGTCATGGCTGAGAATCTTATTTTCCGGAAAACGCGCTTCGAATACTTGGTTGAATATGTCAACATCATAAATTCCTTTTCCTATGAATGAGCCTTCCCCGAATACATCCTGGTAAACATCTGATACTGTGCGTGTGTATGGATCTATTGCAGGTTCACTTCCATAGAGTCTGGCATATGCCGACATATTTGACAAAGGCAGGCTGATCGCAACACGAGGCTGAAGAATTCCATATCCTTCACAAACTCTGTGTTTAGTTTCATTGTAAATAGCGAGATTTAAAGGGTGAGACATTGTTCCGGCAAACTGCCTGGCAGAGTCTCTTGGTAACTGTGTGTCAGTATCTAGTGTGATAACGTATTTAACCTCTGAAAGAATTTCAGTATTTCCGGTAATCTTTAAGAAATTGTTTTCTGTGCCTCCACGGAGAAAAGAATTTAATTCCGAAAGCTTTCCTCTCTTACGTTCATAGCCCATCCATAATTGTTCACTATTATTCCATTGGCGGGGTCGATGAAAAAGAAAGAATGTCTGACTTTTGATATCCCTGTATTTCTCATTAAGATCTTCAATTTTCTCACTTGCAAGCCGAAGGAGTGATTGATCTTCCGGTAGATCTTTTTTATCAGAATCTTTGAAATCAGTCAGAAGTGCGAAATGGAGGTTCTTATCACGGTTTGCGAGAAACCGCACCTCAATTCCTTCGATTAGTTCATCAATATTCTCTTTATTCAGAAGCATTGATGGAATTACAACCAGAGTACGGGAACCTGCAGGAATTCCATGAGAGAAATCCATTCTTGGTAAAGGTTTAGGTGTGGCCAGTAATGTTGCAAGCCAGTTTATGAGCGGAATAGCGAGGTGACTTGAGCATAAGGCTAATAAAATTCCCATCAGTCCTAATTGCCAGCCATGCACTCCTTCAGAATACGATTTAGAAAGTAAACCCCAGGTTAAAAGACCGGTAAGAATTAAGATAGACCCTATAAATACCAGAAAATTATTCCTTCCTGTCACCCTCTTAAGTGCCTTTAAAACCGAATACCTTGCCTCTACTGCTTTTTCAAGCTCCGGCAAGCCTTTGTCGATAAGAAAATAACCGATATGTGCTGTTCTGTCATTCTTGCTTGTCGCGGAAGCCTTCTGACTGGCAAGCGAAATGGCCTTTGCTGCCACTTCCCCTTCCGACAGAGTGCTGTGTTTTGCAATTTTTTCAATTATATGCCGATAATGATCTCTTGTGGCAAAATCCATATGGCTGTAATAACCTCCCGGGTCAGTACGTAATATCTGTTCGATGATACTCGTCTTTTCAACAAACTCTTTCCAATCCATTGAGCCAAGGAAACGGAGACTGTCAATGCTATTGCTGATAGAAAGCTGGTCAGCAGTCAGCTGCTGGTTTCCAATCTGGATTTGGCGTTCGATTGTAAGACCCGATTCGGATAGTTGCTGTTCCAGCCATGTGAGTGGCAAAGCTAACGCTGAGCTTTGTCCCTGCAACCGGCGTGCAAACTCTGAAACGAAGGAAGTTGTCATCGGTGGTTTCGATCTTGCCATATCTGCAATAACCAGGATCAGATTTTTGGGATCTTTCTCGGTTGTTTCCATAAGTTGATCAGCCCATGTATCAGCAAGATCACGATCAATGCTACTATATGCTATTCGCGTTGCCACGCGACGTAGATTCTCAATTAATGCAATACGCAACATTATAGGGATCGCCCATAATTCACCAAGTTTTAATGGACTTACAGATTGATAAGCTATAACAAAAAGACTAAGGCTTTCCGGAACTACTCTTCCATCTCCATGCGAAATTGTTTCTATCGCAATATCGTAGACCCGCGGAAGACCTTTCGATAAGCCATTAAGAAGACGCGGTAATTCCCTGCTATAACCTTTTGGCAGATGCCTTTTGCCTGTATGGATATGTTCTTCAATTAGATAGAAGTTGTCGAGGAGCCATTCTCCCGCCGGTGTAATCTGCCTTTTTGCTTTAACAGATTCAGTAACTATGTTGCGTACCTGAATCAAAACGTCTTCATTCTCAGCAAGCCTTGTCAGCAGATATTGGTCGGGAGTAATATCAGGACCAATAGTATGTGATGCTGCAAGCTTTTTGCCATGGCTTTCCATTTGATCTGAACTGAATAATTCAGACCGCAGCGGAGGTTCCCCAATATATTTCTTTGAGAATCCCGTTTTGAAAAGGTCAGTTTTGAGGCGAACCAATGATTCGTTAATAATAGTGCTTGATACTTTCATACTTGATTAGTCCTATTTGGGCTTAATGCTGCCATTAGCCACGAGTATATTCCCTGACATTCATAAAATGTGCCTAAAATTAGGCAATATATATCAGTAAATATTACATAACTATTTCTAAAAATTACATTATTCCTATTGTGTTTGGGAAACAGGTTCGTTTTTACAATTCCCGTTTAATTTGTAGTTTTACAAGTATGGGTTCTGAAGCAAAACTTGTAGAATTACGAAAATTAATGAAGAACAGTGGTATAGCGATTTATATCATACCATCAACAGATCCGCATCTTGGAGAAAATGTGCCAGATCATTGGCGCATAATAGAATGGCTTACAGGATTTAGTGGATCAGCAGGAACAGTGATAATTACTGACACATTTGCAGGAGTATGGACTGATTCAAGATATATTATCCAGGCGTCAAATCAACTCAAAGGATCTGAGTTTACAGCCATAAACCCACTTGAGAAAAAAGATTATATTTCGTGGATAAGCGCTAATGTTCATGCAAATGAAAAGATTGCACTCGATGGAAGGATATTTTCAATCGAACAGACAAGAAAACTTGAGAAATTACTGGACAATAAGCATTTTTCATTTGATTTTAATTGTGATTTGATTTCTGATATATGGACTGAACGACCGGACTTACCACATTCATTAGCTTTTAATCACGAAATTCTGTATTGCGGAAGGGACCGCTCAGAGAAGATTTCTGAGGTAAGGAAAATAATGAAAGACAGGAGGGCTGATTACCAGCTTATTACGTCGCCAGATGATATAATGTGGCTGCTAAACATAAGAGGAGGCGATATCAGGTATAGCCCTCTGGTTTTATCTTTTGCACTTATAGGAGTGGAACAGATCCTGCTTTTTGCTGACGAAAGTAAGTTTCCGTTAAGAATGGCCGCAGAATTTGACCGCCTGGCGATTGTCATACTTCCTTATGAAGAAACAGCGGGAATAATTTCTTCTTTATCAGCCGCCTCTTCAATCCTTTTCAATCCTGTTATTACTTCTTCAAATTTATACCAGGCAATTCCTTCAGGAATGAATCGCGTAGAGGATATAAACACTACTACTCGTTTAAAGGCAATAAAAAACGAAGCTGAGATCGCGAATATCCGTAAGGCAATGATAAAGGATGGTGTAGCGCTTACCAGATTTTTCTTCTGGGTAGAGCAGAATATTGACAAGGAAATTTTAACAGAATTTTTCTTATGCGAAAAGCTGAACACTCTCAGGTCCCTGAATGAGAATTTTCTTGGTCCCTCTTTCGAATCGATAGTTGGTTTTAATGAACATGGCGCCTTGCCCCATTATACAGTAACTTCCGAAACGAACAGTGCTATACTGGGAAATGGTATTCTTCTGGTTGATTCGGGAGGCCAGTATCTCGATGGGACCACCGATATTACCCGGACCATAGCTATCGGTACTCCAACTGAAAAGCAACGGAGAGATTATACACTTGTACTTAAGGGAACCATTGACCTGGCAATGGCTGGATTCCCCTCAGGCACCAAAGGATTTCAGCTCGACATGCTTGCTCGGAGATCTCTCTGGGAGAATGGCCTGAATTACGGACATGGAACAGGCCATGGGGTCGGGTTCTGTCTGAATGTGCACGAAGGTCCACAGAGTATCGGTCCCGGTTTCGGACAAGGTACCAAAACTATTCTCGAAGCCGGTATGCTGACTTCCGATGAACCTGCTGTTTACAGGGAAGGTGAATATGGTATCAGGATAGAGAATCTTATACTCTGTTGCCTGGATAATGAAACTCAGTATGGGCAGTTTCTGAAATTTGAAACAATGTCGCTTTGTTATATTGATAAAACACTGATTGACATTTCATTGCTCGACAGGAAAGAAATAGATTGGCTGAATTCCTATCATGTAGATGTATACGAAAAACTCAGCCCCTTTCTTACATCAGAGGAAAATGAATGGTTAAAACATAAAACTTCAGCTCTTTAGGGAGGTTGTTTCTGATACTTTATTTAGGAGCCTTATGGTGCAGCGCACCAAAATCTTTGTAGATAAATGCCCGTTAGGCAGATTAAAGGTGCAGCGCACCGTAATATGGCTGTGTAATCATTTCGACGGTCTCATTACATCTTCCATCAGAACTATATCCATAACAGGAAATTCCGTAATCCTCAGTCTGGCACATCCGTACGGAACAAGAGTAATCAACTCCGGATCACCTTCAGGTTTTACCGGACTGAGAGGAGGAACATCTGCAGAATTATCTTTAGTAGTCCACTCAGGGATCTTCATTCCCCTGGCACTTATCAAAACCGGCGCGTCCTGGTGAGACACAATATATTTTCCTGAATCAGCAGACCAGATCATATCACCTTTGTCAGAAAATGGATACTTGCCTACAGGATTTTCAGTAATTTTTATTCCCCTCATAATATTCGAGGTACTGATCAGCAAGCCATAATTCCATGCGCCCTTCGGATAAATCTCCCAGTCAACGCTTCCTTTATAACTGAAATTATCATAATTAATTTTTACGCTCTTGTAAATTTTGTCAATCCGCAATGAAAAATAAAGCGGGCCTCTTAGCAGTGCTATTGAATTATTATATTCTTTTTCTGAACGAAGCTGCATCGGCAGCTCAATATTTATTTCATCACCATTTTTCCATCGCTCTTTGAGTCTGAAAGTTGACAGATCCTTTAGTTTTAAGATTTTGTCTTTGTATCTTATTGTTACCGAATCTGCCCATCCCGGAATTCTCAGATCAATGGGGAACTTTACAGGTTTGGCTGTATTTATAGTAAGTCTGACTGCTCCTTTAAATGGATAATCTGTTTCCTCCGATATTGTAACCTCTTTTTTATAAGCTACAAATGCTTTAACTACAGATGGTCCGTATGTAACCAGTGCTAGTCCATTGTCATTAGTTGCCATCCACATACTTTCAACGAATTTTGGCCACCCCTGGTGCATATTTGCAAGGCAGCATGCGAAGTTTGGCATCAAACCATAGATATTTGAATACTCTTTATTAGTTGTCCAGTTACGCGGCGCCCCGGTAACCAGAACCTGATTTGCCTGTTGGTCATACTGATGAGCCCACATGTCGGGAGTTATAGTGCCCGGAAGTGAATTATATGTGAGAAGCTCAATCCGGTCGGCAAGTTTATTCTCACCAAAGATCTCATATAATTCCTCGAGAGAAAACATGTATTCAACTACAGAACATAATTCAGAACCCTGAGCAGGATTTTTTCCTGCCAGATGTTCATCACCTGAAAACCTTCCTCCGGGCTGACCATGATTCAGATCATATTTCGCAATACCAGCGAAAACGGCATTTTTAAATCTTTCATCTTTCGATTGCTGATACCATAACCCCGGATATTTAATAGCCATTGCATTATTAACAACATGAGCTGTTAATCCTTCGGAGTCCCAGTTAAGTGGTATCTTTTTGTCGGCAACGGCAGCAGAATCCCATGGAAATTTTTCATAAAAGCCTGTCCAGTCAGAGCTATTATTCTGGATTGATCTGATGGTCTCAAGTATCCATAGCTCTTTTGTTTGCCTGTATAACCAGTAACCGGTGACTGCATTTTCCATTGCCCTGACGCCTCTCCATTCCTTATCTGGCCAGTCAGGTGGTGTATCGTGTAATAATCTGAAATATTTTGTAAGAACATCAATTGCCCGTTTATCGCCTGTGGCTTCATAGTATTGCATCAAAACTTTATTAGATACCGCCAGAGGCCATCGATCCTTGTTTTTTGCTGGACCATACCATCCTGAATCACTGCTGCTTGCCAGAATAGGCTCAATCCAGGTTTTTACCTTGCTTATCAGATGTTCATCATCCAAAAGGTATGCAAGAGGTACCAGACCGTCGAGGAAATATGGTCCTCTTTCCCATGCTTCACCTGTTCCTCCTTTCCATTCTGAATTTACAAGATCGGGCCAGAAATCATCAAGATTTCCGGTGAGCCCTGAAGCCTGAAGCTGTAGTTGTGTCTGTAACCAGCCGGCAGGCTTTACGGTACCGAGAGGTAATTTTATATATGCATTTTTGAGTAGCGGTTCCGGATTACCCCTGTAGTTTATATTGATTTCGTCTTTTGCGCATCCGGAAAAAAAAAGTGATGTGATAAGCAAAATCAGAAATGGGTTTTTCTTCATGGTTTTATGTGTATAGTTACTCTTCTTATTTATCCTCCACCACTTTCACTTCATCAAACCAGGCGACTCCGTGACCTGGCATTTTAAGTATGAGATTGGTCTTCACACGTGCCAGTGTATCTGTGGGTATTGTAACGAAGGTTACATACTGCCTCCATTTATTGTCCGGGACGAACCTGGCTCTTTTGAAATCGCCTAGGAGAATTTCAACATATTGTGGCATATCTTCTGTTAAACTTTGAGTCTCATTATTTGATTTTGGTAACAGATCAAGTCTTCTTTCCGGATCAGATTTCGCCCATATAGAAATAGTATATGACGCCCCGGCTCTTACTGTAACAGGAAAAAATCTGATTGCCATGCTCTTATTATCAACAGGCGTTACAATTCTCAGTGAATGATTGCCCTCGGTATGATCTCTTGAATCGAGAAAATATGTTGCTCCCCTGTCACCTCCGGGTCGGGCGTAGCATGCTGAAGGCAGACCGGGTCCTGATAGGTCCTCAAAGCTGCCATCCATAATCATATTCGTTGAAGATCCCACTGGTGTCTGATTTTCAGGTACTGAATTTATCAGATATGCTTGTGAGCCGAATGGTGCAAGCTGATCTGAAATAATACCTCCCGTAGATGTAAGAAACCTGTTTTCAAATAAGACCCTGGCTTTACTTACATATTTCCCATTGAACCTGAAGGAAGTACTTACGGGTTCATTAATTTTATTCACAGCAATAATCAGCAATTGACCATTATGCATCCTCGATGAAACGGCTATATTTTTCGAGGTCGATATAACCGGCGTACATTCCTCATCCGACAGAAGCCATGGCGTAAGCTCTGCCACCTCCACAGCCATTCTTCCGCATTCACCCCATGTGGCTGCAGATTTTGGGAAATAATTCAATCCCTGTCTTACAAAATATTGAATCCCGGTAGCTCCATTAATAATTGACAGCCATGTCATCGATCTTATTTCCTGTATTGTTGGCTCCCTCGACCAGAGTTCACCGCCGCCAAATTCCTGTGGTACAATCCATACAGGGTTTCTGCCGTTGAATTCCGTTTTGAGCGCTTCTGCCACATCACCCACAATTGTCACCGGAAGATTTGGAACAGGGTAAGGATCTGCCATTACAATATCAAGCGCATTTGCATACTTCCTCGCCGAAAGGAAAGGGGCCATGAAAACTATAGAAACAGGATGCCATGGATCATTCTCCTTTACAGTATTATAGATTTCCAGCAATCGATCAGGAGCGATTTTGTATCCATTGGGCTCATCGGAAATATACCACCCCAGCAAAGCAGGATGATCCCTGAAAGTCTTTATTTCATTAACCAGTCTTTCCCTTTTATCTGCATCGCTCAAACCTTCTATTTTTGATCCTACACCTCCGCCTCCTGATACTGAAAGAAGGTTAAAATGAACTTTCATCCCAAGTTCAGCGCACCGATCCATATAGGCTTTTCTTTCACTCAGCGTTTCAGGCGCAATCTTTTGATATGGTGACATCAGATTAAAGCCTTTTACTACCTCCTCTTCAGGAAGCGTCTCAAAGACGGGTGAGTAGCAATAAAAACCAAAAGGGAAAAATTGCAACTTATTTACTATCAGTCCACCGGTGTATTTGTCGGTTTTTACTTCATTCGATTTATATGTCAGTATGAAAAGCTTGGTTCTTGCAAAATATGTTACTTGATTATTAAAAGAATTTATCCGTGCCTCTATATTGTATGAGGATGGCTTTACAGGCAGAGTGAAGACTATTCTCAAAATGCCCCTGCCTGGTATCCCTTCCCATGAGACAAGATTCTGATCTCCTGTTTTAATAATGACATTCAAATGCTGCCACGATGCTCCTTTTGGGATTTTAATCAGAAATTCACCTGTCTTTTCAAAAGAATAAAAACTCTGACGTGAAACTATAGTATATGATACAGAATCAACGGGTTGTGATTGAATTAAACCCGTTGGTAAAATACATAGAATACAGAAAATTACACTGACTCTGAATGTTGTGAATATCATGCGGCGAAATTGAGCTGTAAAAATAATCAGTTTTTATAAATTGACTTGTTTATCGTACTTTAATTTACATATCTTTGATTTACCCAAAGATCAAACTTTGAAGAACCGTAAATTCATATTTCTGATTATTCAGACCATTTTTATTCTATTTATTTGCCTGCCGGAAAGTGATGCCCAGCCGAATCGTCTTCAGTTTAAATATCTCACCCCGGATAACGGTTTATCTTCTTCCATTGGCTCATGTATTATTCAGGATCATAAAGGATTTATGTGGATCGGTACCCCCGATGGCCTGAACCGTTATGATGGTTTTAATTTTGTTGTATACAAGAATGTTCCCAAAGATTCGGCAAGCCTTGCAGATAATGTAATTAAAACTCTCTTTGAGGACCATAACATGAATTTATTTGTTGGCACCGAAAGCGGTCTCAGCATTTATGACCGGAATAACGATCGTTTTCTGAATTTTGTACTGGATAAATCATCTCCATTGTTTGGTCTATCCTGTACTGTTTCACGGATAATTGAAGATCCTGTGGGTAACTTATGGCTTGCCACAAACATTGGATTATTATATTTTGACCGTCAGAAAAATAAGATAGACAGATATATACACGATGATAATATTGCGGGAAGTATCAGCAATTCGAATGTTGAGTCCGTACTTATGGATAAAAAAGGCAGGCTATGGATCGCTACCAGAGGAGGCCTGAACCTTTTTGAAAAGGCAACGGGAACATTCCGGCATTTAACCAGGGATGAAAAAGGGAATAACCTGTCAGGCAATATTTTTATTAATATAGCTGAAGACAATGATGGCAACTTATGGGTTGGAGGCACTGAAGGTCTTTACTGTCTGAAAAATGATCTGGAGCCGGGAAAGGAGTACCTGAAATATTACAGTCATGATCCGATTGATAAGAACAGCTTATCTATTAATTCGGTCAGATGTAGCTATGTTGATGATGCAGGTAATCTGTGGATTGGAACAGATAATGGCGGACTTAATTTATTTAATAAGGAAAAACAGAATTTCTGGCATTACAGGAAAAATGACTACGATCCTCAGGGTATAAGCAACGAAGCGATTGAATCAATTTACCAGGACAAAACAGGAAATTTATGGCTTGGCACCTATACAGGGGGTGTCAATATATCATTGCGTAACCGCAATGCAATTATTAAGTATGAGAATATTCCCGGAGCTGCTCAGAGCCTCAGCCATAATACTGTAACCTGTTTTTCGGAAGATCATCTTGGCAGGATCTGGGTAGGGACCGACGGTGGGGGTCTGAATCTGTTTGACAGGAATACTGAGCGTTTCCGGCGCTATAATATCAGTAATTCATTTTTGAGCAGTAATGTAATAATTTGTATACATGAAGATATCAATGAGCACCTCTTCTTAGGAACATGGGAAGGAGGACTTATTATGTTAGATCCTCATTCAGGAAAGACAACATTGCTGGACAATAGTAAAAGCGGAATAAAGGACAATAATATATTTTCTATTGAGGAAGGTTACCATAATGATCTCTGGCTTGGAACTTTTGAACATGGTTTAATTAATTATCAGTTAGAAAAAAAGAAGTTTACTCAGTATACTCCCCAAAATAGCGGTCTGGGCAATGAAATGGTAGTAAAAATTTCTAAGTTTTCTGGAGGTCGTCTATTGATAGCAACATCAACGAATTTTCAGATCTTTTCGCCAGATGAAAATCATTTTGTAACATATGCAGCAGATCCGCAAAATGAAAATAGTCTGAGTTATCCCAGGGTTACCGATTTTCTTATAGAGAGTGATTCGTGTATCTGGATCGGAACTCCGAACGGACTTAACCGGTTTAATCCGATAAACAACTCCTTTATAAGATATTATGAAAAAGAAGGATTACCAGATAATTATATAAAAGGAATTGAAGAGGATAAGCAAGGGGTTCTTTGGATAACAACAAACAATGGAGTTTGCAGGTTTGACAGCAGAAAAGGCAAATTTAAAAATTTCACCAGAGCCGATGGATTTCAAAGCAATGAATTCTCTGAAAGAAGTATTTTTAAAACACTTGAAGGAGAAATTTTGATAGGAGGTACAAAAGGATTCAATATTTTATATCCTGAGAAAATTACTGAAAATAAAGTAATTCCTGAAGTAGTAATTACTGATCTGAAAATATTTAATAAAAGTGCCAGGGCAGGTAGCAGCTCCGTGTTGAAAAAGAACATTTCGGAATTGGAATCGCTGTCATTATCACATCTTCTTACAGTAATGACATTCAATTTTGCCGTTATGGACTTTTCAGCTCCGGAAAAGAACCAGTACGCTTATATGCTGGAAAATTTTGACAAGGAATGGATCTATTCCGGAAATAAATCAGAAGTGACCTATACAAACCTGAACCCCGGAGATTATATATTTCATGTAAAAGGTTCAAATAATGATGGTTTATGGAATGAGAAGGGGACTTCACTCAAAATTACGATACTTCCACCCTGGTGGCTGACATGGTGGTCAAAACTGATTGGAAGCTTTTTGGTTGTTTTGATATTGGCATCCATTTATTTTATCCGTGTAAGCCAGCTGGAAAGACAAAAAACGCTTCTTGAAAAAACAGTTTCAATTAAAACAGAAGAATTAAAAAAATTAAATGCTTCAAAAGATAAATTTTTCTCAATTATTGCACATGACCTTAAGAATCCGTTCAATGCAATTATTGGTTTTAGCGAGATGCTAAATGAAGAACTGAACAGTGACCAATCTTCAAGGAGTCATGAATATGCCCATTTGATAAATGTTTCTGCAGTTCAGACGCTTAAATTACTGGAGAACCTGCTAGAATGGGCAAAATCGCAGAGAGGTAAAATTTCATTTGATCCGCAACAGCTAGCTGTTAATGAGCTTGTTGAAGAAGAATTGCTTCTTTTAAAAGACATGGCTATCGGAAAGAACATACAACTGAACAATCTGATAAATACACAGTTAACAGTTATGGCGGACAGAAACATGCTCAAAACTGTATTGCGAAACCTGATCTCAAATGCTATAAAATTCACCTATCGAAACGGCAAAGTAGAAGTGAAAGCATCGGTAAATAATGATATGGTGGAAATCGCTGTTTGTGATAATGGCATGGGAATGTCTGAGGTCACCAGGGCTCAACTCTTCAGAATCGATGCTAATGTTTCATCAAAGGGAACTGAAAATGAAAAGGGCACAGGACTAGGTTTATTCCTTTGTAAGGAATTTGTGGAAAAGCATGGCGGGAAGATCTGGGCTGAAAGCGAACAGGGAAAAGGTAGTGTTTTCCATTTTAAACTGCCATCCATCACGACAACGTAATTTATTCTGTTCCATCCTTCAAGCTCATCGATAATTTAAGAGAAGTTTCTTAGAGTAATTGAGTAAAAGCAATATCTTTAATTTTCAAAAGTTTTATCTGGTACTACTCTAAATACTAAAAAGAATTGTGGTTATTTTTAATAGTCGTATTATTTTAGAAAATCGTAAGCTCGGAGGATTCTTATCGATTTTTCTGGTTTGGTTCTCATGCTTGCACGGGTTGTCAGCACAAATACAATATTCAGGATTCAAATATCTTACTGTTAATGATGGCCTGTCGAGCAACCGTATCAGGTGCATATATAAAGACAGTAAGAATTATCTTTGGATGGGAACCGATGTAGGACTGGATAAATACGACAGCTACCAGGTAAAGAAATACAGACATCTCGATAGAGTTTCAGGTACAATCACCAGTGATATCACTACGTGTATTTATGAGGACAGAAACAAGAATCTCTGGATCGGTACTTATGATGGTCTGAACCTTTACGACCCTTTGCATGATAATTTTAAAGTTTTCAAATACAACAGTTCGGCACCTGAAAGTATCAATAGTAATCTTATAACAGGGATTGTTGAAGACAAAAATGGTAAGCTCTGGGTTGTAACTGACGGAAGTTGCCTTAATCTTTGGGAACCAGGTACCGGTAGTTTTATAAGGTATCCTTTCGCGACGCCAATGCATGGCCTTTCAGTACGACCATCACGCATGGCAGCGGTAGATTCCCATGGATATATCTGGATTGGTTCATTAAATGCTGGAGTTACACGTTTCGATCCCACTACAGGCCAATTCAAAAAAATTGATGACCCTTCACCCGGCTATGACACTTACAGCTATAAAAGTCTTTATATTGATAAACAGGATAAAATCTGGATAGCCACAGACGGTATTGGCTTTTTTTCTTATGATCCCCAATCAGGTGAATTTGAACATTTTAACTTGAAAGGTGATGGAACAGGTACAAATCTGAATTTTGTACTGGATATTATTCCTGAAAATGATCGCTTCCTTCTGCTTGCAGTTGATCAGGGAGGCATAAACCGGTTTGATAAGGTTTCAAAGAAGTTTGAGTATATAATGAACAATAATTCAGTCGATGGAAGTCTGAATAATAACGGTGTATGGTGCTTCCATCGTGATAAAGAAGGGGTTCTGTGGATAGGAACTTCAGGTGGAGGAATTAATTATCTAAGTCCGGTAAAAGAAAGATTCAAGTTATTCACACATAATAGTCTTAATACCAGATCATTATCATACAATTTTACTATTAATTTTTTTGAAGACCATCAGGGAGTTATCTGGATCGGTACTGATGGTGGAGGAGTGAATGTTTATGATCCTGAGACTGGCTTTTTTAAGACGTATAAAAATGACCCATCAGACAAATACAGCATTAGTGGAAATGTAATACGCGGAATTGCGGAGGATAAGGATAATAATATGTGGATTGGTACATGGGGTGCCGGACTCAATAAGTATGACCGGAAGACCGGTAAGTTTATCAGGTATACTCATGATAACAAAAATTCATCAAGCATTTCGGATAAAACAATCTGGAATCTGTTTATCGATCATAATAATATTTTATGGATTAGCATCTACAACATTGGGATTGATCTGTTTGACGTAAAAAAAGGAGTCTTCCAGCGATTCAGATCCAATCCAGAAATCCCGGGCTCTTTAAGCGGCAAAAATAGCTGGTTCTTTTTTGAAGACTCAGGCAACAAAATGTGGATATGTACACAAAATGGCCTCGATTTGTTTGATCGTTCGACAGACACCTTTAAAGTGATGCATTTTCCTGACGACGATATCGGCGCTTTCTTTAAAGACAAAAAAGGGTATATCTGGGTCGGCAGCAATACCAAGGGTTTATTTATGTGCAACGAGGATGGTACTATTCTCAAGACTTACGATATGACAAATGTTTTGCCTAACAACAGAATACATGCCATCACTCAGGATTATATGGGTAACATCTGGATTTCCACTAATTTAGGTATAAGTCGTTTGAATCCTGAAATACAAAGTATAAGAAACTACTCAGAAGAAGATGGGTTGCAGGGCGATCAGTTCTATCAGCAATCATTCCTGAAGACCAGAAGCGGGGAATTATACTTTGGGGGGTACAGTGGATTCAGTTCTTTCAATCCTGACAATCTGAAAGATAATAACATTATACCTCCTGTTTATATCACTGAATTTCAAATATTCAACAAACCGGTTGATT
Organism: Bacteroidales bacterium; assembly: GCA_038245405.1. Taxonomy (GTDB): domain Bacteria; phylum Bacteroidota; class Bacteroidia; order Bacteroidales; family VadinHA17; genus LD21. The sequence goes on along the minus strand of JBBRSO010000001.1, from coordinate 13,896 downwards.
ATAACAGCTCACAATTTCCGATACATATAAGTGAAGCAAAAGAGATTAAGCTTAAGTGGGATCAGTCGGTCTTCTCATTTTCCTTCGCAGCCATTAATTATAACCATCCAAAAAAGAATCAGTATGCCTATATCATGGATGGATTTGAAAAAGACTGGAATCATACCGATGCGTACCGTCGGTATGTTACTTATACAAATCTTGATCCGGGTGAATATACTTTCAAGGTAAAAGCGTCAAATAATGATGGCGTCTGGAATGAGACCGGAGCTTCCCTTAAAATAATTATTCTGCCTCCATGGTGGCAAACATGGTGGTTTAGAATTGCAATGATTGCTGCCATAATTTTCATAGTTACAAGTTTTCTCTTTTCAAGGATCAACCAATTGAAAAATCAAAAGCTTCTTCTCGAAAAATCAGTATCAATTAAGACTGCCGAATTGAAAGAACTCAATGCTTCAAAAGATAAATTCTTTTCAATAATAGCCCATGATCTCAAAAACCCGTTCAATACAATAATAGGTTTTAGTGAAATACTGAAAGAAGCTGCTTTGTCAAAAGACACCGATGTCGTTTATCAATATGCAACAATTATAAATGATTCTTCGCTACAGACATACCGTCTGCTCGAGAACCTACTGGAATGGGCTACTTCCCAGCGTGGAAAAGTCCCGTTCGTTCCTGTGCATCTGAATTTGAAGGATCTCATAAATGAGGAGTTTCTTTTGCTTGGCGATCTGGCAGGAGGGAAGAAGATAGAATTAAAAAGTTATCTCTATGAAGACCTTATGATAAAGGCTGATATTAATATGCTCAGAACAATCCTCAGGAATCTGATCTCTAATGCTATAAAGTTTACCCGGAGAAACGGGAATATCATTGTAAATGCTGTTGTCTATAAAAACATACTGGAAATCTCCGTATCAGATAATGGCATAGGAATGTCAGCCGATTTAATGGGAAAACTTTTTAGAATTGATGCAAATCTGTCTACAAGGGGAACTGATGATGAAAACGGAACAGGCCTTGGTTTATTCCTATGCAAGGAATTTGTTGAGAAGCACGGAGGCAAGATATGGGCAGAAAGTGAGCAAGGGAAAGGCAGCACATTTAAATTCATTATACCTCTCACTTAAAAAATATTATTCCGCATTTGAACTTTATCTGCAAGATCACTGTTTTAATCTTTGGAATCGTTTCTGATCGGTTATCTTCACAGGCATTATAAAACATCAGGTTCAACCAAAGCTATAATTGTGGTATTATGGAGGATAAAACACATTTTGCTTCAGCAGAAAGGTCTACAACAGAACAGATTTTACTCGAATATGAAGTAGCAGGATCTCAGAAGTTTTTTACAGAGATTTTTGGAGCAATGACAGGCATAGGTGCAGTCATTAACAAGAATCGTCAGGTTGTATACGCAAATAATGAATTTCTTAGGGCACTGGGTATTAACTCCTTGGAATTGTTATTAGGAAGACGGCCTGGTGAAGTTATTTCATGTGAACATGCTGAGGAAACCCCTTCCGGGTGCGGAACGTCCAAAGCGTGTGCTTACTGTGGTATAGTAAATACAATTATTGAAAGTCAGAAAACGGGCGTAAAAGTAATGAAGGAAGCCCAAATTTCAACTTTGGTAGAAAAGAAATATAAAAGTTGGGATTTTAGTGTTGTTTCAACGCCGATCTCATTTAATGGTGAAGTTTTTTATATTCTGATCTTACAGGACATCAGTGATTTAAAAAGAAGGGCCGCACTTGAAAAGATTTTTTTTCATGATTTGCTGAATAGCGTGGGCGGGCTTTATGGCTTGCTTTCCGTGCTTAAAGATGAACTCAATTCTCCGGAACAGGCAAGGGAATTGATAAGTCTTTCTGAAGAGGCCAGCCGGAATTTAGTTGAAGAGATTTTGGCTCAACGACAGATAAGAGTTGCAGAGAACGGCGAACTCTCTGTAAATATAGAGTCGGCAAACAGCATTGAAGTACTTGATTCTGCTATAAAAAAGATTGGTTATCATGAAGCCGGGAAAGAGAAAAGATTAATACGCGATGAAAAGTCTGTAAATGTCGATTTCCATACGGACAAGACATTGATTCAGAGGGTTTTAATAAACCTTCTTAAGAATGCCATGGAAGCTACTGAGGCAAATAAGATAGTTACGGCAGGAGTTGAAGAAGATGGTGATGAAATTATATTCTGGGTGAAAAATGATGATATTATGCCGGAAGAGATCCAGCTGCAGATGTTTCACAGATCATTCAGTACCAAAGGCAATGGCAGGGGAATTGGGTCCTATAGCATAAAATTATTAACTGAAAATTATTTGCTTGGGAAAGCAAGTTTTGTAAGCAATGAGTCCGAAGGAACCATCTTTAGAGTAAGGCTTAAAAAAGAATTCCCCGACGAGTAGTCAGGGAATGTGTTTGACCTTTGTAGCCTAAATTTCTTATTATTTTCATTATTTCCTCAGAAACAGATCAATTTCCTTTGCAACCTTTCTACCTGAAGCAATAGCCGTAACCACAAGTGTTGCTCCGTTTACAGAATCACCAGCTGCAAAAACCTTCTCCCTGTTTGTAAGATAATTCTCATTAATCTTCACATTTTTTCTCTGATCGAGTTCAACATCAAGCTCAGTCAGCAAGCCCTCAAGAGCTGGATGTATAAAACCCATAGCAAGGAGAACCAGGTCAGCTTCAATTATCTTCCTTGTATCTTTAACAACCAGCATTGTATATTTGTCATTAACAGGGTTCCAAACAACTTCTTCAACCTCAACTCCGGTTATCTTATTATCATTTCCATGAAATTTTACTGTTGAAAGACTCCATAATCGTTCGCATCCTTCCTCGTGAGAAGTGGAAGTCTTTAAAATTTTTCCATAATAGGGCCACGGGTTATTTATGGCTCTTTCGAGTGGTGGTTTCGGCAAAATTTCAATCTGTGTTACGCTCACCGCTTTCTGCCGGATTGAGGTACCGACACAGTCTGAACCTGTGTCTCCGCCTCCAATAACAAGCACTTTCTTCCCTTCTGCAGTTATAGGGTTGGCTGAAGATGCCATTTGTCCGGAGTTGACACGATTCTGCAAGGGCAGAAAATCCATTGCAAAATGTACACCTTTAATCTCTCTCCCTTCGACGGTAATATCACGCGGGTGACCTGAGCCAATAGCTATGCATATTGCATCAAACTGCTCCAGGAGATCTTTTCCTGTAATGTCTTTCCCGATAGTTATTCCTGTTTTTATTACTACACCTTCCTGCATCATAATATTAAGCCTTCTGTCAACAGTAGCCTTATTGAGTTTAAAATCGGGAATGCCAAATCTCAGAAGTCCACCTGCCTTTTCATCTTTTTCGAAAAGAGTCACCAGATGGCCTGATTTGTTTAACAGGTCGGCTGCAGCCATTCCCGCAGGGCCACTTCCTATAACAGCAACTTTTTTACCAGTTCTTGTTTTAGGAGGCTCTGGTTTTATATATCCTTCCGCGAATGCTTTTTCTATGATGGCTACCTCATTCTCCCTTATTGTTACAGGTTCCTGATTGATATTCAGAACGCAAGCATGTTCGCATGGAGCAGGACATATCCTTCCGGTAAATTCGGGAAAATTATTTGTTGCCGCCAGACGCATATATGCACCTTTCCAATCACCTTTGTATAACAAATCATTCCATTCAGGAATCAGATTGTCGACCGGACAAGCCCAATGACAATATGGAGTACCACAATCCATGCATCGTGCAGCCTGAAGCATCCTGTCTTCACTATTTAAAACCTGTTCTACCTCACTGTGGTCACCGATCCTTTCATTCAAGGGTCTGTTGCCAGCTTCCTTCCGCTTTATTCTGAGAAATCCGGTTATATCAGTCATTTTTTATCGTTTATAGTTTGTCGTTATACAGCACTGATCTCAAGGTCAAGTTCAACATCAGCAATCTTCTTTCTGATCTCTTCTAATTTTTGTTCCTGCAGAACCTTCCTGTAATCGTAAGGTACAACTTTTATGAACTTTGGAATGTATTTATAAAGATCGTCAAGTATCATCTTTGCCTTCTTACTACCTGTATATTGAAAATGTTTTGATATCAAATCAGTTAGTTCATTAACATCACCATAGTCTTCAACAAGTGATAATTCTACCATTCCCATGTTGCAGTAATAGTCGAAATCACCATTTTCATTGAATACATAAGCAATACCACCGCTCATCCCTGCTGCAAAGTTGCTTCCGGTTGAACCAAGAACTACTACCCGCCCGCCTGTCATATATTCACAACAGTGGTTTCCAACACCTTCTACAACAGCATATGCACCACTGTTACGCACACCAAACCGTTCGCCGGCAACTCCAGAAATGAATAATTCTCCTTTCGTAGCACCGTACAAAACAGTATTACCGATTATTATGTTTTTATCGGGTTCAAATGTAGAACCAACAGGAGGCATAACAATAATTCTGCCACCCGATAGTCCTTTGCCAAGATAGTCATTCGCTTCTCCTTCAAGATATAGCTCTATACCCGGTGACAGGAATGCACCAAAGCTCTGACCGGCAGAACCATTGAATCTGCATTTTATCGTCCCGTCGGGTAATCCCTCAGAACCATAAAGTCTTGCAATCTTTCCTGATAGCATGGCCCCTGTAGTTCTGTCGGTGTTCCTTATTGTTTTTTGAATTGTCACAGGCTGTTTATCAGTTATTGCCATCTCTGCTTCAGCAATCAGTTCCTTATCCAAAACGTGTTCTGTTTTCGGATCCTGAATATCGCAGCAAAAGCTTGCATGGGTAGCTGATTCAACAGGCATCTTAAGAAGCATTGAGAGATCAATGTTTCTGATCTTCCAGTGATCGACTTCCGGATTTCTTTCAAGAAGATCAAATCTGCCAATTATCTCATCCATAGTCTTATAGCCAAGCTCAGCCAGATTTTCCCTTACTTCTTCCGACAAAAAGCGGAAAAAGGTGACAATATTTTCGGCTTTTCCCTTGAATCGTTTTCTCAATTCCACGTTTTGAGTAGCCACACCTACGGGACAAGTATTGAGATGGCATTTACGCATCATAACACAACCAAGGACTATAAGAGCTGATGTAGCAAACCCGTACTCTTCAGCTCCAAGTAAGGCTGCAATAATTATGTCGCGGCCTGTTTTTAATTGACCGTCGGCCTGCAGGATTACTTTTCTTCTCAGGTTATTCATGACAAGAGTTTGCTGTGTTTCTGCAAGACCTATTTCAAGCGGCAGACCGGCATGTTTGATTGATGACGAAGGACTTGCTCCTGTACCGCCCTCGTAACCACTTATAGTTATCAGATCAGCTCCTGCTTTTGTTACGCCTGCTGCTATAGTACCCACACCACTCTCTGATACAAGCTTTACACTTACTTTTGCCTCAGTGTTTACATTTTTCAGATCGAAGATCAACTGCGATAAATCCTCAATTGAGTAAATATCATGATGAGGAGGAGGAGAAATAAGAGTTATTCCTGGTATCGCATATCGTGTTTTTGCAATTATCTTATCCACTTTATGACCGGGTAACTGTCCGCCCTCACCGGGTTTTGCTCCTTGTGCAATTTTAATCTGGAGTTCATCGGCATTTACCAGATATTCGGTTGTAACACCGAACCTGCCGCTGGCAACCTGCTTAATAGCGCTTCGCACGCTGTCTCCATTTTCAAGTCTTTTAAAGCGCACAGGATCTTCTCCTCCTTCACCTGTGTTGCTTCGACCTCCGATACGGTTCATTGCAATTGCCATTGTTTCGTGAGCTTCGCGGCTTATTGATCCATATGACATTGCGCCAGTTACAAACCTTCTCAGGATATTCTCAACAGGTTCCACCTGATCAATAGGAATGGGATTACGCTTAATACGCAATAACCCGCGTATGAATCCGGGACTGGCAGTATCTGCATCAGCTCTTTTGGTATATTCCTTGAACATCTTATAGTTATCGGTACCTGTACTCCATTGCAACAATGAAATGGATTCAGGATTCCACGCATGGTGTTCACCGTTCCTGCGGTATGAATAAACGCCTTCTGTGAGGATCTCACGTTGTAATTCAGGAGAATATGCCTTTCTGTGAGGTATAAGAACTTCTTCAGCAATTTCGTGCAGGCCAATTCCTCCGATCCTTGAAGTTGTTCCGGTAAAGTATTTATTTATTACATCTGGATGAATACCTATAGCTTCAAATATCTGTGACGACCTGTAGCTTCTCAGAGTGCTTATACCCATCTTCGACATGATCTTAAGGATTCCCTTGTTGACTGCGTTGACATAGTTTTCCTCTGCCTTCTGGTAATCAAGCTGGATAGCTTTATCCTTTACCAGCTTGTCGATAACAGCAAGACTCATATATGGATTTATTATACTCGCACCATAACCAAACAGTAAGGCAAAATGCATCACTTCCCGGGGCTCTGCAGATTCTACCACTATATCAATCTGCATTCTCTTCCTTGTCTTAATAAGGTGATGATGTACTGCTGAAACCGCAAGCAGTGATGGAACCGGTGCCGCATTTTCCGATATGCCACGGTCTGAGAGTATTATATAATTCTTACCATCATCAACAGCCTTTTCTGCATCTTTGCAGAGCTGTTCAACCGCATCATGCAACCCCTGTGCACCTTTGCCTGCATCGAAATGCAAAGGGAGATTGGCAGCTGAAAATCCTTTGTATCTCAGGTTTTTAACAACCTGGAAGTATGTATTGGATATAACAGGATTCCTGAATCGAACCATTTTTACATGATCTGGTGTTGTCTCCAGAAGATTTTTCTGCAAAGAACCGAGATAGCCCGAAAGTGTCATTACAAAATCTTCCCTTATAGGATCAATAGGTGGATTTGTTACCTGTGCAAAGAGTTGTTTGAAATAATTGAAGAGCCTGTATGGTTTTTTTGATAAAACAGCTACCGGAACATCGTTCCCCATTGAACCCAGCGGTTCATGGCCCGTGGCTGCCATTTCTTTGATAATCTTATCAGTATCCTCGAGTGAATAATTAAAAGATGTAACATATTTCTCGTACTGATCACCCATATCTGCTGATTCTTTATGGCTTGTCTCAATCTTTTCGAGTTTAACCATATTTTGCTGGATCCATTCTCCATAAGGATATTCTGCGGCTAATTGTGCTTTTAATTCCTCATCATAATAAATTTTACCTGCTTCAGTATCAACCAGAAGCATTTTTCCCGCTTTTAGCCGTCCTTTTTCCCTTATTTCCTCAGGAGCAAAAGTCTGTACACCAGCTTCCGATCCCATAACAATAAGGTCGTTTTTTGTTATTAAATATCTTGAAGGTCTCAACCCGTTTCTGTCGAGCATACCTCCTATATATCTGCCATCAGAGAAGATAAGTGAAGCAGGACCGTCCCATGGTTCAAGGAACGTGGAGTGATATTTATAGAATGCTCTCAATTCCGGCGAGATTGGATTTTTGTCATTTATTGATTCCGGAATCAGGACAGACATAGCGTAAGGCAATGATTTTCCGCTCATTATCAGAAATTCCAGAACGTTATCAAGTGAAGCGGAATCGCTCTTATCCGGTTCGATTATAGGGTACAGGCGTGAGAGATCACCAAGCTTTTCTGACGTTAGGATCGATTCTCTGGCTTCCATCCAGAACCTGTTCCCTTTGATGGTATTGATTTCACCATTATGACCAAGCATTCTGAAAGGTTGTGCCAGATCCCAGCTTGGGAATGTATTTGTGCTGAATCGTGAATGCACCAGGGCAATAGCACTATGCAGACGTTCATCGTTCAGATCAAGAAAATACTCACCCAGCTGGTTTGACATCAGCATACCTTTATATACAAGTACTTTTGTGGAAAGACTCGGGATATAGAAAAAGCTCTTTTGACAAATTTCTGAATTCCGGATAGCTTTCTCAGTTCGTTTTCTTATAATATACAGCTTACGTTCAAGATCGGCCTGAGGTAAGTCTGCTCCAACCAGAATCTGGAGGATCTCAGGCTCTGCTGAACGGGCAATATCACCAATCACCGTATTATTGCGCGGAACTTCACGGAATCCTATAAGATTCACGCCTTCTTCCTTTATAATGTTTACGAAAATCTCCTGGCATTTTGATGCATCACTGCTGTCCTGTGGAAAAAATACGAGTCCCGTGCCAAATTGTCCCTCTGGCGGAAGTGAATAACCCTGTATCAGATAGAAGTCTCTCGGAATCTGTATAAGCACACCCGCACCATCACCAGTTTTACTGTCAGCTCCTTCTGCACCCCTATGCGTCATATTCGTAAGGATATCGAGACCTTGCTTTACAATTGAATGTGACTTCTTGCCTTTGAGATGGGCCACAAATCCTATTCCGCAATTCGCATGCTCAAACTCCTGTCGATACAATCCCTGCTGCTTTGGGCGTTCTTTTTTCATAATCTAACCTTAATTATATTCACTTGTTTAATACAAAAAAAACCGTTCTCTGTGTTTGAGAGAACGGTCATCCCTAATCCGATAACAAACACCATTCTCAATCAGTTCCAATTGACCTTTTAATGAAGAGGAATACTATGAGTCTTATATTTTTCATTCTTGTTAATATTTACCGACAAATATACTACATATTCTTTCAGATTGTCATCAAAAACCATAAATAAATTAATAAAAAACTTAAAAATATTTAAAAAGTTGTTAACTTAATAATTAACAAAGAAAACTGTTTAAAACTGTTTCCACGACTTATAATTACAATTCTATTCAATTATTTGTTACTTTGTAATGTTTAATAAATGTTTTGCTAATTTGAAAACTATCATCGTATAAGATCTTTATGGAAAATCCAAAAAACCTGATTTTCATTATTTTCGGAGCTTCAGGCGATCTCACATCCCGAAAACTTCTTCCTGCAATATTCTCATTAAAAACTCAAAAGCTACTTCCTGAGAAATATTCGATACTTGGCATTGGAAGAACAAAGATCTCAACAGAAGATTTCAGGACCAAAATGAATAAGGCAATAGTCACATATTCTGAAGAGAAGGTAACGGATCAGATTCAACTTGATAAATTCACGGATGACGTTCATTATCTTTCATTCGACAGTTCGGTGCGTGAGGATTATACGCTTCTTAAAACAAAGCTGGAAGAGCTGGATAGTGAGCATCAGATAGGTGGAAACTATATTTTCTATCTGGCCACACCTCCGAGTATGTATGAGGTTATATCGAAAAACCTGTGGAAAGCCCAACTTTTTATTGAAGAAAAAGGTTTCAGGAGGATAATAATAGAGAAACCATTTGGTTATGATCTTGAATCAGGGAGAAAGCTGAATAAACTATTACATGAATTAATGTCAGAGGATCAGATATTCAGAATCGACCATTACCTTGGTAAGGAAACTGTTCAGAACTTATTGGTAACACGTTTCGCAAATGGTATGTTTGAGCCGCTCTGGAACAGAAATTATATCCACAGGGTTGAAATAACTTCTGCGGAGAGTCTGGGTGTGGGTGACAGAGGTAATTACTATGATTCATCCGGGGCTTTGCGCGATATGGTTCAGAATCATATGCTCCAGATGGTTGGTCTTACTGCAATGGAGCCGCCATCCTCACTCGAGGCTGATGCTATAAGAAATGAGGTTTTAAAGGTGTTCCAGTCACTGCAACCACTGAAGGAGGAAGAAGTTGCAAATCAGGTTATTCGGGGTCAGTACATCCCGTCACTGATTCGCGGAGAATGTGTAACCGGATACAGACGTGAAAAAGGCGTTGCCATTGATTCACGTACCGAAACATATGTTGCCATTAAGTTCTTTATTAATAACTGGAGATGGGGTGGAGTTCCCTTTTATATACGGACAGGCAAACGACTGCCTACCAGAGTCACAGAGATTGTTGTCCACTTCAAACAGACTCCTCATCATCTTTTCCAGCGCGAGCAGGGCAAGCTGACTTCTAACCAGCTTATTATACGCATCCAGCCCGATGAAGGCATGCTCCTTAAATTTGATATGAAAGAACCCGGTGCCGGGTTTAACGTAAAAAATGTAAATATGGACTTTCATTATAAAGACCTGGCTAATACAAGAGTGCCTGCTGCTTATGAAAGATTGCTCCATGACGTGATGCTTGGCGATGAAACTCTATTTTCGCGTGATGATGAAGTTGAAACAGCCTGGAAGTTTCTTGAACCGATACAGAAAGCCTGGGCAAATAACAAGTCGATCAAGATGTTCGGTTATCCTGCCGGTACATGGGGACCAGAACATGCCAACGACCTTATAGAAGGCGATGACCTGACATGGAGATATCCATGCAAGAACCTTGCCGATGAAGAGTTGTATTGTGAACTTTAGTGAGAGGTGAGGAAAGAGGAGTGAGGAGTGAGTGATGAGTAGTGAGGAGTGAGTGTAGAGGATCTCTGTATAAGTTTTAATTTTTTTGAAATGATAGAAAGTATAATAAAAGTATTCCCGACACCAGATGATCTTGCAATGAATTTTGCAAAAGAGATGGTGAGAATGATTAATGAATCAGCAAAGGAGAAAAAGCCTTTCACAATTGCATTATCAGGTGGCTCAACACCTTCACTTCTTTTCAGGACATTGGCTGATAATTTTGCCGCAGCCGTTCCTTGGGAATTTGTTCATTTTTTCTGGGGCGATGAGCGATGCGTAGCTCCCGATGATAGTGAGAGCAATTTCGGTATGACATCTGATACACTATTAAGTAAGATTTCTGTTCCATCGGAAAATGTACACAGGATTATTGGTGAATCAGATCCGGAATCGGAAGCTATCCGTTATGGTGAGGAGATCTCCCGTTTCACTTCGGGCCGCAATGGCAATCCATCTTTTAATCTTTGTCTGCTGGGTCTTGGTGAGGATGGACACACCGCTTCAATTTTTCCGGGTCATCTTGATCTGTTCAACTCTGAAAAAATATGTGCTGTGGCTTCACATCCGGTTTCCCGACAAAAGAGAATTACTATTACGGGAAGAGTTATTAATAATGCTGATAATGTGACTTTCCTTGTGACAGGAGAGAAAAAAGCGATGATTGTTGAAAAATTGTTTAAAAAAGATACTATTCCATCAAACTATCCAGCAGCATACGCTGTTCCAACATATGGTCTCCTGAGCTGGTTTCTCGATAAGGAAGCAGCAAAGTATGTGTCAGGTGGTAGATAAACCTGAGAGATTTTTTATATATTTGGATTAACTATTTATTCACTAAAAATAAATCGCCATGTCACACGAAAAAGCTAAAGAACAGACAAAAAACAAAAAGGAACCGACAAAAAATCTGAAAGAAAAACGGCTTGCCAAGAAAGCTAAAAAAGAAGAAAAGAAAAGACAGTAACACACTCGCATATTAAATAAAAAATCCCGGTCATGCGACCGGGATTAATAATAAATTTTTTTATGGATAAACTAAGCTAGTCTTACATCTACAGCATTAATTCCTTTTTTACCTTCCTGAAGCTCGAAAGTTACTTCATCATTCTCTTTAATCTGGTCTTTCAGACCTGATACATGTACAAAATATTCATTATCCGAATCTGCATCTTTAATGAATCCGAATCCTTTTGATACGTTGAAAAATTTTACTGTTCCTTTGTTCATTTTATTCTGTTTTTAAATTAATGGCGCAATGTACGTATTTAAATTGAATAAATTTAAATTATTTTATAATATTCTGATATTAATTGAATAGGTGAAGCTCGCACCTATAAGAACCGCACAACCGCTGGGTACTCTGGTTATGCCTAAAATATAGAATTTGTCATGCAATTAGTGCTGTTACCGTAATTTGGTTGTATAGGATGCAATTTTTTGCCAACTTTGAACTTTAAAAAAAACAAGACAATATTTCTGATTATGAGAAAATGGCGAGTAGATGATTCTGCGGAACTGTATAACATCAATGGATGGGGTGTAGATTATTTTTCTATAAATGAAAAAGGAAATGTAATTGTTACACCTCAGAAAAATGGATATCCCGTCGATCTTAAAGAGCTTCTCGATGAATTGATCCTGTCGGATGTTTCAACACCTGTACTTGTACGGTTCCCTGATATTCTCGATGATAGGATCATAAGCATATCAAATTGCTTTAAGTCCGCCTCAGAAGAATACGGGTATAAAGCTCAGAATTTTATTATCTACCCGATAAAGGTCAATCAGATGAGGCCAGTGGTTGAAGAGATTGTAAGCCATGGAAAGAAATTCAATATAGGCCTGGAAGCCGGGTCAAAACCTGAGCTTCATGCTGTTATTGCGATTAATACTGATCCGGAATCCCTTATAATCTGTAATGGTTATAAGGATGAAGATTATATTGAGCTCGCTCTTCTTGCACAGAAAATGGGCAAGAGAATATTCCTTGTTGTAGAAAAGCTAAATGAACTCAAACTCATCACTTCCATAGCAAAGCGTCTTAAAGTAAAACCAAATCTTGGGATCAGGATTAAGCTCGCAAGTGTTGGAAGCGGAAAATGGGAAGATTCGGGTGGTGATATAAGTAAGTTCGGACTAACCTCCAGTGAACTTCTTGAAGCGCTCGATTATATTGAAAAGAACAAAATGAGAGATTGTCTCAAGCTGATACATTTTCATATAGGCAGTCAGGTAACAAAAATACGAAGGATAAAAATCGCTCTTCGTGAGGCTTCTCAGTTTTATGTTCAGCTGCGTCATCTTGGTTTTAATGTGGAATTTGTTGATATCGGTGGCGGCTTGGGTGTTGACTACGATGGGACCGGATCTTCAAACAGCGAAAGCAGCGTAAATTATACTATTCAGGAATATGTAAATGACTCCATCAGCACCTTTGTTGATGCGAGTAATAAAAACAATATCCCACATCCGAATGTAATAACTGAATCGGGACGATCACTCACAGCACATCATTCTGTACTGATTTTTGAAGTTCTTGAAACAACCACTCTGCCTTCATGGGATGTTGAGGATCTTATAAATGAAAAGGATCATGAACTGGTAAAAGAGCTTTTTCTCCTCTGGGATGATTTTAATCAGAACCGGATGCTCGAGACGTGGCATGACGCTCAACAGATACGGGAGGAAGCGCTCGACAAGTTCAGCTTTGGACTCATCGACCTCAAAACAAGGGCTCAGATCGAGAGATTATTCTGGTCTGTAGCTCGTAAAGTTTACCAGATGGCTAATGTAACAAAACATGTGCCTGAAGAACTGCGCCAGATCTCAAGGATACTTTCCGACAAATATTTCTGTAACTTTTCATTGTTCCAGTCACTTCCTGATGCGTGGGCTATTGATCAGATCTTTCCTATAATGCCTATACACCGGTTAAATGAAGAGCCACTCCGGAATGCTACAATCCAGGATATGACATGCGATTCCGATGGTAAGATTGACAATTTCATTTCTACCAGGAACTCATCACACCATTTGCCTGTCCATTCTCTCAAGGGACGCGAACCCTATTATCTTGGCGTATTTCTTGTAGGTGCTTACCAGGAAATACTCGGAGACCTTCACAACCTATTTGGCGATACCAACGCGGTACATGTTTCTGTTGATTCTGACGGATATAAAATTGACCAGGTAATTGACGGCGAAACCGTGGCAGAAGTACTTGAATATGTACAGTATAATTCAAAGAAAATGGTCAGGACTGTAGAATCATGGGTAACCTCTTCAGTAAAAGCAGGAATTATCACGTTGGAAGAAGGGAAAGAATTCCTGTCAAATTACCGTTCGGGTTTGTATGGGTACACCTATCTCGAATAAACAAGTTGATTTTTTGTCAATCGCTGGTGTTATTTAAAATTTTTCTTTAAATTAGGTTTTTAATTTACAGATCGTTGTTACAAACCCATTAAACTATTGAATTATGAGTGACTCTTCATTTG